>NZ_JBMNDR010000017.1:0-58120 GCF_052543235.1 Streptomyces sp. SAS_272
GCCCGGCCCCTCAGCGAGGCCGGGCCCGGCGGACGCTCACCGCGTCAGGGGGTCAGGGGGTAGGGGGCAGAGGGCAGGGGGTCGGAGGGTTACGGCAGCGGCGGGTAGGCGTTCTGCATCAGCTGCCGGAACTGCGCGGAGAACCAGTGTCCGGCGAGCGGCGAGTTCGGCAGCGCCCCCGTGGGGTTGTTGCCGTTGCGCGCGTTACCGCCGTAGGTCGGGTCGCACATGCGGTCGAAGCCCTTGCCCTCGTCGTTGGGGACGGCCGCGCTGTTGCCGTCGGACTCCCCCGGCGGCTTCACCCACACGTAGGCGTCGACGCCGGCTGCCGGAGCCGCGGTGGGCCGCTGCCCGAGTCCCGCGCCGCTCTGGTTGCACCAGTTGCCGGCGTGCAGGCGCCGGTCGATCCGGCTGCCGTCGACGAAGTCGTCCACGGAGGTCATCGGGCCGGGGCCGGTGGGCCGGGCGGAGCCGCCCCAGCCGTTGCGCGAGGTATCGATCAGCATGCCGAGGCCGGAGTCGAACCCGGCGGCGACCAGCTTGTCCCGCAGTCCCAGCGCAAACGACTGTTCGTCCACGTACTGGTTCCAGTCGACCCACTTCGACTGGCGCACGGTCTGACCGTTCACCGTGTCGGTGACCTTGAGGTTGGGCTCCTTGACCGGGCTGTAGTTGGCGGTGTTGACGATGAACCCGGCCACGTCGTGCACGCTCGCGCCGTTGGTCGTGGCGACCCTGGCGAACTCCTGCACCGACGGGGCGAGGTTGCTGTCCCACCCGAGCCAGCCGTGGTGGCCGGCGTCGATGTAGTTGTAGACGTTCGCGAGGGCGCCGAGCTTGTCGAGGGCGTAGGAGACGCCCTTCTCGTAGTTGCCGTTGCCCTTCATGGTCACGCAGGCGTCGGTGGTGGTGGGGGTTCCGCCGGCGTTGGTGACCAGGTTGGGCAGCGAGTCGGGTTCGATGACCGTGGCGATCCGCAGGCCCGTGTACTTCGGGTCGGCCAGAATCGCGGCGATCGGGTCGATGTACTGACTCTTGTACGTGGCGAGGTCGTTCGGTCCGAGTTCGCCGTTGGAGGCGAGAGCGGCACAGTCACGGCCCGGCAGGTCGTAGATGACCAGCTGGACGACGATTTCGCCGGAGCCCTTCTGCTTCAGCGCCTCGTCCAGGTGGGCGCGCAGGCCCATGCCGCCGGCGACACCGTTGATCGCGGCCATGCGGTCGAGCCAGACGGCGGTGGGCTGGTCGGCGATGCGGCTGCCGCCCGGCTCGGCGGCGGCCTTGGCCGACCACTCGGGATTCACATAACCCTTCGCCCCGACATAGGGATTGGCGACGCGGCCGTCCGTGCCACCGCCGTCGTCGCCTCCGGTGCCTCCGCCGGTGTCACCGCCTCCGGTACCGCCGCCCGTGCCTCCGCCCGTGTCGCCTCCGGTGCCTCCACCCGGTCCGCTTCCGTCGTCGACGTTGCAGGTCACGCCGTCGAGACTGAAGGTGGCCGGAATGGCGTTGGTGCCGCTGTAGGCGGCCTGGAAGCCGAAGCTGACGGAACCGCCGGTGCCGAGCGCTCCGTTGTAACTCTCGTTGGCGGCGGTGACGCCGGTCCCGTTCTGGGTGACCTTCGCGTTCCAGCCGTTACTGATCCTCTGGTTGCCGGCATACGACCACTTCACCGACCAACCCGACTTGGCGGCACCGTTGTTGGTGATCGTGACGGCGGCGGTGAAGCCGGTGTCCCACTGGTTCTGCACCTTGTAGTCCACCGTGCAGGGTACTGAGGCGGCGGCCCCGGCCGGCGCCGTGAGGAGCGCAACCCCTGAGGCTCCGGTCAACAGCGCCAAAGCGGCGAGCAACGAGATGTTGGTGCGACTCATGAGAATGGGTTCCTTCTGCTTCGGGGATTTCTCCACTGGATGAGCGCGCGCAGGCGATCACGCGGCTTCGTGCCCCACGACGTAGGCGCAGCGCCATGGGCGGAGACCGGGAACGGGTCATGGAGCGTCCGGCGTTTCAGTGCCGGCCCGGACGGGGCCGGTCGCGGTCGTCGACGACCAGTCGGGACGTGATCCGCCGAGTGTTCTGCTCAGCAGAACGGTTGGTGTCGCCCGCCGGTCCTTGGCAGCCGTCGGGCCCCTGACCGGCGACGATGTGCTCCGCCGCGCAAGGGCGTGTGGTTCCCTGCGGCGGAGTCATCGGGACAGCCGGCATGACGACGAGCGCGTCTGCGCCTGCGGCGGCTGAGTGGCGTGATGGTGGGGGGTGTCGCATGAGCGACTCCTCGCAGCTCGGCGCGCCGTGATCGGCGCGTGACTGTTTGGAACCGCTCCCACTGGTGCGATGGAAGTTAGCGCCGAACGGCGCGGTTGCAACAGGGGTGCGTTCAACTTTCTTTGAACGGAACCGTTTTGTCCATTCACTTCTTCAAGCTTCTTGACCTCCGCTACCCGCATCCCCATTATGGGAGCGCTCCCACTGAACAGGACTTGTCCCTTCCCTGAGCCGCAAGCCGCAAGCCGCAAGCCGCAAGCCGCAAGCCGCAAGCCGCAAGCCGCAAGCCGCAAGAGGAACCAGTTCATGGATCCCGGACGCAACCCAGAACCGCCGGCGGGGTGTGGCCCGCAGCGGTGACCGCATCACAGCGACGACGCCGGCACGACCGTCGCGCACACCGCCCACTCCGAGCCCCTGACACACGCGCCACGCAGCCAGTCACACGGACCGCTCGGCGGCCCCCGCCCCCTGATCACCCGAGACAACACCCATGCCCCGCCACTTGTCAGGGGCATGATCCTCTCCTACAGTCCCAGCGGAGTACGGATGGGAGCGCTCCCAATCGTGGGGGCACTCCTGGTCCGGCCCCCACACCCGTCGCGGAGGACCCTCATGCAACCGTCACCGCTCCAAGCCCGCAGGGTGCGCGCCCTGTTCGGTGCGCTGCTCACCTCGCTCGCCGCGCTGGCCGCACTTCTCACCGGCGCTTCGGCGGCCCACGCCGACACGACGATCTGCGAGACCTTCGGCTCCACCACCATCAAGGGCCGATACGTCGTACAGAACAACCGCTGGGGCACGAGTGCGCCGCAGTGCATCACGGTCACGGACTCGGGCTTCAGGATCGCCCAGGCCGACGGCTCCGTCCCCACGAACGGCGCCCCGAAGTCCTACCCGTCCGTGTACAACGGCTGCCACTACACCAACTGTTCGCCCGGCACGAACCTCCCCGCCCGGCTCAACTCCATCTCCGACGCTCCCACCGGCATCTCCTACAGCTATGTGAGCGGTGCGGCCTATGACGCCGCCTACGACATCTGGCTGGACCCGACACCCCGCACCGACGGCGTGAGCCGTACCGAGATCATGATCTGGTTCAACCGCGTGGGGGCGGTGCAGCCGGTGGGATCTCCGGTGGGCTCCGCCACGGTCGCCGGACGCCAGTGGCAGGTGTGGTCCGGCAACAACGGCACCAACGACGTCCTGTCCTTCGTCGCGCCGTCGGCGATCGACAGCTGGAGCTTCGACGTGATGGACTTCGCCCGGAACGCCGTCTCCCGCGGACTCGCCCAGAACGACTGGTATCTGACGAGCATTCAGGCCGGCTTCGAGCCCTGGCAGAACGGCGCGGGGCTGGCGGTCACGTCGTTCTCCTCGACCGTCAACCTCGGCGGCGGCACCCCCGGCGGCCCGGGCGGTCCCAGCGGTCCCGCGGCGTGCAGGGTCGCCTACAGCACGAGTGTGTGGCAGGGCGGCTTCACCGCCGACGTCACCGTGGCCAACACGGGTTCCTCCCCGGTGAACGGCTGGAATCTCGCCTTCACGCTGCCCAGCGGACAACAGATCAGCAACGCGTGGAACGCCGGCATCTCGCCGTCCTCGGGAGCGGTGACGGCCACCAACGTGGCGCACAACGCGAACATCGCGCCGGGCGGCCAGGTGTCGTTCGGTTTCCAGGCCTCCTACGGCGGCGGCTTCGTCAAGCCGGCTGCCTTCAGTCTCAACGGGACTGCCTGCGCCATCGCCTGACGCCTTCGCAACGGCTCGCCCGACCTCTGTCGAAGGTCGAAGGTCGGCGGTCGGCGGTCCGCGGTCGGCCGATCAACCGCCGGCCTCAGACCTCCGACCACGCACCGGACCCGAGACATGACGCCTCGGTGTCCGCCCACCCGGGACCCGCCCGTCCGGCCTCCGCGCCGACGGTGCGGGTCCCGCCCTCTCCCCTCTCCCCCTCCCCCGGACGCCGGACGCCGGACGCCGGAGCCTTGAAAGCCCCGAGCCGGCGACGAGCCCGCAACGCAATCGCTCACGAACCACCCGAACCAGACGCCGTCATGGCCGACAATGCACGGGGCATACACGGAAGCCGTGTGCCCGGTTCCGTCGGCCCGTAAGATCGGTGATCTCTTGGGGGAGGTGGTCATGGGCAGGCGACGGCCCGACACGCCGACGCTGGAAGAGGTGGCCGCTCACGCCGGGGTGGGGCGGGGCACGGTCTCCCGCGTCATCAACAACGCGGCCGGCGTCAAGGACTCGACGCGCCGCTCCGTACAGCAGGCCATCGCGGAACTGGGGTACGTCCCCAATCTCGCGGCCCGCTCTCTGGCCGGGCGGCGAACCGACGCCGTCGCTCTCGTTCTGACGGAGCCCGACTGGCGGGTGTTCGCAGAGCCCTTCTTCTCGGAGATCGTCCGTTCGCTCGGCGACGCGCTGACGGACACCGGCATGCAGCTGATGCTGACCCTGGTCCGATCGGACGACGAGCGGCAGCGCTTCCTGGAGTACGCGCGCGGCGGCCGGGTCGACGGGGTCCTGCTGATGTCCGTGCACGCGGGAGACCGGCTGCCGGACATGCTCGCCGAGGCACGGCTGCCGACCGTGATGCTGGGACGCCGCTCGGGCGACGAGTACGTCAGCTACGTGGACGCGGACAACGTGGGCGGTGCGCGCAGTGCCGTCTCCCACCTGCTGTCACAGGGCCGCACGGCGATCGCCACCGTGACGGGCCCGCTGGACATGTACGTCGCCCAGTGCCGACTGCGCGGCTACCGGGATGCTCTGGCGCTGGCCGGCCTGAGCAGCGACCCTTCCCTGGTCGCCGAGAGCGACTTCACGGAGGACAGCGGGCGTCGCGCCATGGCCCGCCTGCTCGAACAGCATCCGGAGATCGACGGCGTCCTCGCCGCGTCGGACACCACGGCCGCCGGCGCGCTGAGAGCGCTCCGAGACGCGGGGCGGCGCGTACCGGAGGACGTCGCGGTGATCGGTTTCGACGACTTTCCGCTGGCTGAGCGCACCACGCCACGCCTGACCACGGTGCGTCAGCCGCTGGAGGAGATGGGCCGGGCCATGATCCGGCTCCTGCTGGAGGACATGGAGGAGCCGTCGGTGGCCTACCGCCATGTCATCCTGCGGACGGAGCTGGTGGTCCGCGATTCAGCCTGACGAGGCCCGAAGCGGCCGCCCGCCGACGGCGTACGGCCCGCAGGCCCGAGTCCCTGCACACGCCCGCGCGCCCCGGCACGGGGCGCCCGAAGGCCGCACCGGGGCGCCGGCGATTCGGGAGCGCTCCCAATCGACCTTCACCCCGGTGGCAGGCGGCCTACGGCAGTCTCCAGTCCACGGGCTGGGCACCCTGCCGCAGCAGCAGGTCGTTGGCCCTGCTGAACGGTCGAGAGCCGAAGAAGCCGCGGTCCGCGGACATCGGGGAGGGGTGAGCGGACTCGATCGCCGGAAGATCGCCCAGCAGTGGTCGCAGATTGCGGGCGTCGCGCCCCCACAGGATGGACACCAGCGGCTTTCCGCGCCCGGCCAACGCCCTGATCGCCTGCTCGGTGACCTCTTCCCAGCCCTTGCCGCGGTGCGCCGCCGGTTTGCGTGGAGCTGTCGTCAACGCCCGGTTGAGCAGCAGCACACCCTGCTCGGTCCAGGGTGTCAAATCGCCGTTCGACGGCCTGGGCAGCTCGAGGTCGGAGTGCAGTTCGCGGAAGATGTTCTCGAGGCTCCCCGGCAACGACCGCACTTCCGGCGAGACCGCGAAGCTCAACCCGATCGCCATCCCCGGCGTCGGGTAGGGATCCTGGCCGACGATCAGGACGCGGACGTCGTCGAAAGGCTGCTGGAAGGCCCGCAGGACGTTCGCCCCGGACGGCAGATAGGTGCGCCCGGCCGCTATCTCGGCCCGCAGGAAGTCCCCCATGGCCGCGATGCGTTCGGCCGCGGGTTCAAGAGCCTTCGCCCAGCCCGCTTCAACAAGTTCATGCAGAGGTCGTGGTGCCACAATGCGTCACCCTACTGGCACACGACCCGCCCCCGCACGGACACAGAACCCCTCACCCGCGGACGCCGCCCCCGGCGCCGGCCCTCCCCTCGCCGAGGCCGTCCAGCCCTCCAGCCGCTCCAGCCCCTCCAGCCCCTCCAGCCCCTCCAGCCCCTCCAGCCCCTCCAGCAGATCGCGCGGCCGCTCTCCCGGGAAGGAGCATCGACATCGACCGAGAGCATGCCGACGACCGTGCCGGTCCGGCCCGAGGGGCAGCCCTCGGTCCGGGGTCTGCCGTGACCTACGCCGGCCGGGCGACCGCGGCCTTCCGCTCGGACGCCGCCGACGCCGGAGCCGCCGGTACGGGCATCCTCGCCGTGGATTCGGGCGGTTCGGGACTGCGGGTCGCTCTGGGCTCTGCGGGCCGCGGCGCTCTGGGCCGGCGTTCGTCCCCGGTGCCCGTGCGCACCGGGGCGCGGGGCATCGATGCGGTGCATCTGATGGAACAACTGGTGCCGCTGGTCAGGGCGTTGGCGGCGGAGACCGGTGCCCCGCCGCCGACGACGGCGGCCATCGGCGCGGCGGGCCTCGCCACCCTGGGCGACGCGCTGCGCGCCGAGCTCCCGTCCGCCCTGGCGAGGGAGTTCGGCGTCCGCACGACCGCGCTGGCCGCCGACGCCGTCACCGCCTACGCCGGGGCGCTCGGGACGCGCCCGGGAGCGGTGGTGGCCGCGGGCACCGGTCTGATCGCGGTCGGCATGGATCTGACGGCCTGGCGGCGGGCGGACGGCTGGGGGCATCTGCTGGGCGACTGCGGGAGCGGCGCCTGGATCGGCCGGGCCGGTCTGGAGGCCGCGCTGCGTGCCCGCGACGGACGCCCCGGCGGTTCCTCGGCCCTGCTGGCGCGCGCCGAGGAACGGTTCGGCCCGACGGCCGGGCTGCCCGGGCAGTTGTACCCGCGCCCGGACCGGCCTGCAGTCCTCGCCTCGTTCGCGCCGTCGGTGGCCGAGTGTGCGCAGGACGACCCGGTGGCGGGCGGCATCCTGCACGCGGCGGCCCGGCACATCGCGGAATCGGCCGCCGCCGTCTGCCCGTCGGGGGGTGCGCCCCGAATCGCACTCACCGGGGGCCTGTTCGCCCTGGGCGACCCCCTCCTCGTCCCTCTGGAGGACGAACTGGCGACACGGCTGCCGCACGCCCTGCGAACGCCGGCCGAGGGCGATCCGCTGGACGGCGCCGTGCGTATCGCCGTCGACCTGGCGACGGGGGCCCCGGGGTTGCCGCATGAGGAGACACTGCTCTCGGTGTTGCCGCCCGTGTAATGCATTGCGCGTAGGGAACGTACGTCATGCCCCAAAAGGGGGATTACACCCTTCGAGGGCAAGTCGCCTGGAAAACACGCTGATCACTTCTGATCCGTACGTAACTCATCAGACAAAACCGGACGGATACCGCTCACGTGCACCCTCCCCGAACAGGGGAGCCCAGGAAGCCAGTAACATGCGTCGCCATGAGCTCCCCCACTGGGCCCGCGTCCGGCCTGCCAGTACGAATGCCGCGACCTCGCCAGCCCGGGCGGCACCGCCGACCCGAGCCGCTGGCGGCTCCCGAGGGCGCGCCCGCGCTCGTCCTCGCGGTGCCGGGCACGCCGAGCGTCGCCACCCGCGGTCTCGCCGAGGAGGTCGTGAGCATCGCCCGCTCCGAGCTCCCCGGCCTCGACGCGCGCATCGGCTACCTCGACGGGGACAACGCCGAGTTCCCCACCGTGCAGTCCGTGCTGACGTACGCGGCCGAGGAGCGCACCGCCCGCTTCGAGCAGGCCCGTGCCGCCGGTCTGGACGTCAAGGAGCCCGACGGCCCGGTCGCGGTGGTCGTCCCGCTGCTGGCCGGTCCGGACAGCGCCCTGCTGCGCCAGGTCCGCCAGGCCGTCATGGAGAGCCGGATCGCGGCCGAGCTGACCGATGTGCTCGGCCCGCACCCGCTGCTCGCCGAGGCGCTGCACGTGCGGCTGTCCGAGGCGGGCCTGGCCCGCGCCGACCGCGCCCGGCTGTTCACCGTGGCGACGGCCGCGGACGGCATCATCCTCGCCTCTGTGGGCGGCGAGGAGGCCGTGCAGGCCGCCGGCATCACCGGCATGCTGCTCGCCGCGCGTCTGGCCGTCCCGGTGATGGCCGCCGCGCTCGACCAGGAGGGTTCCATCGCGTCCGTCGCCGAGCAGCTGCGCTCCTCCGGCTCCCAGCAGCTGGCGCTGGCGCCGTACCTGATCGGTCCGGAGATCGACGGCACGCTGATCGAGGAGGCGGCCAAGGAGGCGGGCTGCCCCGCCGCCGACGCGCTCGGCCCCTACCCGGCCATCGGCAAGCTCGCGCTGGCCAAGTACACGACGGCTCTCGGCATCGCACAGCCGCAGCAGCAGGGTGCGCCCGTCCGCTGAGCCGACCGGCACCACCTCAGGACGCCGACGAAGGGCCCTCTCCCATCCGGGAGGGGGCCCTTCGCGTCACGCTCCGCGGGCGGACCGGACGACCGGTCCCGGGCAGGCGGGGCTTACCAGCGGCCCCGGCTGAAGAAGGCTCTGGGCAGCTGCCCCACTCACCTGCGCCGACCGGGGCAGCGCAGGACCGGGGCACTGGAGGACCGGGCACTGGAGGGCCGGTCAGCCGAGGACCACGCAGGACGCGGCGGGGACCGCGACGGAGCCCGCGCGGCGGGGCAGGCCGGTCGTCGGGTCCAGGGTGAACCAGGTGACGTCGCCGGAGCGCTCGTTGGCGACGTAGAGGAAGTCTCCGGCGTCCGCGAGGGCGACGGCCCGCGGCCACCGCCCGTGACAGGGCACCGTCCCGACGAGGCGCAGCACCTCGCCCTCGTCTTCGACGGCGAACACCGAGAGCACGTCCTCACCGCGGGTGGCGGCCCACACGAAGCGGCCGTCGGGCGAGACGACGAGTCCCGAGGGGTAGGCGTCGCCGGCCGGCGCGCCGGGCAGCACGGCAGCCTCGGCCAGCGGCTTGAGGGAGCCGTCCGCCGCGTCCCAGCGGCATACGGTGATCGTCGGCGTGAGTTCGTTGACGACGTAGGCGTGCCGGCCCGCCGGGTGGAAGGCGAGGTGGCGTGGCCCCGACCCGGGGCGCAGGGCGTGCTCCCGGTGCAGTACGGGCGCGCCGTCCCGCAGCGTGCAGACCCGCAGCGAGTCCGTGCCGAGGTCCACGCTGACCGCCCACCGGCCGCTCGGGTCGGGCTGGACATGATGGGCGTGCGGGCCCTTCTGGCGCCGCGTGTGCGGCCCCGAGCCGGTGTGGCGCAGGATGCCGGAGGCGACGCGGGCGAGAGTGCCGTCGGCCCGGACCGGGACGGCGGTGACGCTCCCGGAGCCGTAGTTGGCGGTCAGGACGTGCCCGTCGAACACGCTGAGGTGGGTGGGTCCGCTGCCGCCGACCGGCACCGGCGGCCCGGCCTGTTCGGGCACGTCGCCCGTCACGCGGTACGCGGCCACCGCGCCGTCCGCCGTCTCGCTGACCGCGTACAGCGTCTCCCCGGTGGGCGACAGGGCCAGGTAGGAGGGGTCCGGGACGCCGTTCACGCTGCTCACCAGGGTCAGGGCGCCGCTCGTCCGGTCCACGTCGGCGACCACGATGCCGGACCCTCCCGCCGCAGTGAACGAGCCGATGAACGCCCGCCGTCGTCTTCCGCCGAGGTCTGCCACCGCTGCCGCCTCCCGGGTCGCCGCTGTCGCTGTCGCTGCTGACGCTGCCGCTCGGAGGCGACGGTAGCAGTCGATCACCAGCGGTCTAGACCAGGATTGCTCGGCACGGCCCACCGTCCGCCGTCGCGGGGCCCGCCCGTCGCAGCCTCCGGTGCTGCGCCGGCGTGCACCGCAGACGCCGTGAGCTCGCGCGTGTCAGGCGCCGGCCGGGACGTGGTCGGTGCGCCGCAGGGGCACGGCGAGTTCGAGGAGCGCGCGTTCCAGGGCGTGCAGGTGGGCCAGGACCGGCTCGGCCGGCGCTGCGGACGGGGCGCCGCCGGTCGCCGCGGGGCGACGGCCGGCGGCAGCCGGGACGGTGAGCGCCTCGACCGCGGCCCCTACCCGCCGGCACGCGGCGACGAGCCGGGCGTCGTGCGAGGCCTGCGGGTCCGCGGCGACCGCGGCGAGCCCGCGCACCTCGCGGGCGCAGTCGTCGAGGAGCGCGAGCACGTGCCGGGCCCGGGCCTTGCGGCCGCGCAGGGGGCTGAGCGGATGCACGAGCGGCGCCAGCGACATCCGGACGCGGGCCAGGATCTGTTCGAGTTCGGCCACGCGCCGGGACGGGTCCGCGGTCGCCGCACCCGCGAGCCGCGCGGCCGCCTCGGCCGTGCAGGCGTGCACGCAGCGCAGCGCGCGCTCCACCCACGCCTCGGTGACGGAGTGCGTGGTCACCGGGAGCACCAGCAGTACGGCCAGGACGGCGCCCAGCGCGCCCACCGCCGTCTCGGCCGCCCGCAGGGCGAGCAGCGCCGGGTCGAGCAGGCCCAGCAGCCCGTACAGCGCACTGGCCATGACCGTGACGGACAGCATCATCCACGTGTAGGAGACGGCGGCCGTGTAGAAGATCCCGAAGACGCCGACGCCGACGACCAGGGCCGACGCCACGGGCTCCCCGTGCAGCGGTACGGCCACCACGAGTCCCAGAGCGATCCCGAGGACGGTCCCGAGGAACCGCCGGAACCCCCGCACCAGCGTCTCCCCGCGCGAGGCGGTGTTCACGAACACCCACCAGGTCGCGCCCACGGCCCAGTACCACCGCTGGTCGGAGAGCGCCTGCCCGACGAACAGGGCGAGCGCGGCGCCCACGGTCGCCTGGACGGCCTGCCGGGTCGTGACGCGCGCGAGCCCGCGGCCGCCGGCCGACGGAGCGACGGCCGGCGGAGCGGGCGAGCGCCGCTCGTAGCACCACGCCCCGAACCGCACCGCGGACGACGCGGCCAGTGACAGCAGCACGGCCGCGCAGAGCTCCGGCAGCCGGGCGGGGACCGTGTGGAGGAACTGCGCGGCGAAGTAGGTCATGAAGGCGAACACCCCGAGCGCGTGTCCGCGCGGGCCCCACCGGCGCGCGTAGGCCCCGGCGCCCACGACGGCGAGGAAGGCCAGGTCACGGGCGACTGGGAGGTCGTGCAGGAAAGCCGCGAGGGTGAGCACCGGCAGTCCCACGACGGGCAGCAGGGCCGTCGTCACGGCCTGACCGCGCACGGTCGGGTCGGTCACCGTGAACAGGGCCAGCAGCGCGGCCAGCCCTCCCGTGACGGCCGCCGTCAGCGTGTGCCCGGCCGCTCCGCACAGGGCGACGGCGAGTCCGACGCCGAGCACGGCCCGGGAGGCGAACCGCAGTCGTACCCGCCCCGGATCCGGCGCCGCGAATGCCCTCTTCAGCAAGCTGCCCCGCCCTTTCCCCACCCAAACACGCCGAAACCGACGCACGGAAAAGGCGCCGCGGGAGTCCGCAGCGCCATCGACGGGGTCATCTCAACACCGGAGGGCCGACTGGTTCAACCGGCGACCGGGGCACTGCGCCAATGGCACAGTCGTGCCGACTCCGCCGTGGCCGCCGACCGGGCCAACGGTCCACTCGTCAGGCCACACGGTTCAGCCGCCCGCCCCGGCCGCCGGGTACGGCACGGCCGTCCCGAGCCGCCGGGTCGCGGTCCGCCGGGCCGTTGGTACTGTCGTCGCTGATCGGTGTGCGCACGAAGGGACCGGGCGACCACATGGCCGTGGACGAGCTGGACACCCGCATACTGCGGCTGCTCATCGAACAGCCGCGGACCAGCGTGCGGGAGTACGCCCGCCTGCTCGGCGTCGCCCGCGGCACGCTGCAGGCCCGCCTCGACCGGCTGGAGCGGGACGGCGTGATCACCGGCACGGGACCGACCCTCTCCGCCGCCGCACTGGGCCACCCGGTCCTCGCGTTCGTGCACATCGAGGTCACCCAGGGCCACCTCGACGACGTGGGCGACGCGCTGGCCGCCGTGCCCGAGATCGTCGAGGCCTTCTCGATCACCGGCGGCGGCGACCTGATCACCCGGGTCGTCGCGCGGGACAACGCGCACCTCGAGGACGTGATCCAGAAGCTGATCAGCCTGCCCGGGGTGGTCCGCACCCGTACCGAGGTGGCACTCCGCGAACGCGTGCCGCACCGGCTTCTGCCGTTGGTGCAGTCGATCGGGCGGACGGCCGCGCGGTAGCCCGTCTCCGCCGTGCCCGTGCGGTCACCGACGCGACCGCACGCTTCCTGCCCGCCGCCCCGACGCGACGCCGCGATCCGGACGGCGCGTGGTGCGACCCTGCTGCGCCGGCCGGGCCCGGGCGCTCTAGGACCGGCGGCGGGGCTTGCCGGCGCCGCGCCGGCCCGCGCCGCCCTTGGTGCTGCCGCCCTTCGTGCCGCCGCCGCTCCTGGCGCCGCCTCCGGCCTTCGCGCCGCCGCTGCGGCCCCGGGCTCCGCCGGCTCCGCCGCCGGTCTTGCGGGGTGCGCCCCCCGGCTGCGGCTTGCGCGGCTGCCGCTCCTGTGCCGGGGTCGGCTGGGCGCGCCCGCGGGTGCTGTTGACCGTGCGGCCGCGGACGATCCCGATGAAGTCCTCGACCAGGTCGGTGGTGGCGTCCTCGGGCCAGGCGAGCGCGACCTCCGACCCCGGGGCGTCGACGACCGTGCGGTAGGTCAGGTCACGGCGGTGGTGCAGGCGGGCCAGGGACTGCGGCACGACCAGGACGCCGATGTCGGCCGCGACCAGCTCGATCGCGTCCTCGGTGGTCGCGGGGCGTTCGAACGCCGGCTCGCCGGGCGGCCGGTCCCAGCCGAGGACGTCGTCGAGGGGATGCACGACCACCTCGTCGGCGAGGTCGTCGAGGGTGATCTCCTCGGCGGCGGTGATCACATGGTCCTTGGGGACCACGACGACGGTCGTCTCCGTGTAGAGGGGGATCGCGCTGAGCACCGTCCGGTCGACGGGAAGGCGCACCAGGGCCGCGTCGGCGACGCCCTCGCGCAGGGCGTCGGAGGCCTCGGCTGCGGCGACCTGGAGGAGGGTGAGAGGGACGTCGGGCAGGCGTTCCTGCCAGATCCGCACCCACTTGGCGGGCGTCACTCCGGGGACGTACGCGAGCTGGAATGAGGGGGAGTCCGCCGAGTCGGTCATCCCGCCAGGCTACCGGCTGTGGTCACCGGCCGTGGTCGGCGCTCTCGTCGGCGGCCGATACCCTGGACCGCATGAAGTCGCAGCAGAGCACCCAGACGATGAAGGCCGCCACCGCGGCGAAGAAACTGGGTGTGTACCTCCCCGCCACGCCCGCCGAGTTCCAGGAGGGCGATGTCTCGCGCACCGAGCTGAACGAGCTGCAGGCGAACCCGCCCGAGTGGCTGGTGAAGCTGCGCGAGAGCGGTCCGCACCCGCGTCCGGTTGTCGCGGCCAAGCTGGGCGTGTCCATCGCGGGCCTGGCCCGGGGCGGGGTGACGGAGGCACTGACCTCCGAGCAGATCGACGCGCTGAAGGAAGCGAAGCCGGAGTGGCTGGAGAAGGAGCGCGCCACGCAGGCCGAGGTCCGCAAGGAGACCGCGCGCCTCAAGCAGCGTGACGCCGAGCGGGCCGAGGACTGACGCCGCTCTTCTCGTCACCGGGCCTCGCCCCCGCGCCGTCGCTTTGACTACCATGCGGGCAGGTTCACCGACGTGGGTGTTCGAGGTTGCTGGGGGTTGGGATGGTTGCTGGTCGTGTGGTGCGCTTCGACAGCCAGCGGGGTTACGGGTTCATCGCTCCCGATGACGGCGGTGAGGATGTCTTCCTGCACGTCAACGACATGCTGATGCCCGAGTCCCAGGTGCGCCGGGGCATCGTGGTGGAGTTCGAGATCGAGGAGGGCGAACGCGGCCCCAAGGCGTCCGGGGTGCGGCTCGCGCGGGGCGAGGACGGCAAGCCCCTCACCGCCGACGACGACGTCCTGTGCGATGTCCTCAGCACGGAGGAGTTCGTGCGGGACGTGACCGAGGCCCTGCTCACGGCGGCGCCCTCGCTCACCGGCGAGCAGATCGTGCAGGTGCGGACCGGGCTGGCGCAGTTCGCCAAGAACCACGGCTGGGTCGAGGGCTGACCCGACCGCCCGCACGCACCCTCGCGGGCTCTTTCGCCAGGCCGACGCCCGTCCCGGCCCGTTGTCAGTGGCCTCCTCTACAGTTCCCGTCACTTGATCACAGCGGGTGCGGGAGGCACACATGGGGTGGGTGTCGGCCGGCGACTACGAAGTCGCCCTCGAGGACGGCAAGGTGGTGTGCCGCAACGCGGCCGGACGGCGCTTGAAGTCCGTGCCGCCGAAGATCGCCGACGATCCGGCGGTGGTGGGGCTGCGCCAGCTCACCGAGTGGCTGGAACGGCACGAACGCCGGTGCCTGACCGACGTCGAGCGGTGGATGGTGCGTTCGCTCCCGGTGCCGTTCGCGGTCGTCGCGCGGGTGTGGCCCGACCCCGCCTGGCAGTCCGCCCTGCGCGACCTGGTCGTCACCGGGGCCGACGGCGAGGTCGCCGGGTTCCTGCGGGACGCCGACATGGAGCGCGGCCTCGGCCTGGTCGACCTCGACGGCGACACCGTGCGCATCGTCCCCGACCTGGTCCGGCTCCCCCACCCCGTGCTCCTCGACGACCTCGAGGAGCTGCGGGAGTTCGCCGTCGAACTCGGCGTCGAGCAGCGCGCCCAGCAACTCTTCCGCGAGGTGTGGAAGCGGCCCGCCGCGCTCGACGCGCAGGACACGGCCGTCGAGGAGTACGCGGGTGGCGCCTTCAAGGAGCAGCGGTTCCTGCACGGCCGGGTCACCCAGCTCGGCTACCGCGTGCGCGGCGGTCACGCCGTCTGTTCCGTGCTGGAGGACGGCCGGACCGTCGAGGCCCGGGTGTGGGTCGGCGACTACGAGGGCTACGAGGAGGCGGAGACCGGCCCGCTCGTGTTCACCGACTCCGCCGGCCGGGTGCTGAAACTCGGTCAGGTCGGGCCGGTGGCCTGGTCGGAGGGCATGCGGATGGCGGCCGCGCTGTACGCGGGCCGCGACGTCGAGGACGAGGAGCGGGCGGCATGACGACCTACGACGAGGCCACCGCGGCCGCGCTGCTCGACGCCGGCGCCGTACTGCCCCCGGGCAGCACGGGCCGGGAGGACGCCGACACCCTCACGGTCCGCTCGTACACCCATCCCGCTCTGGAAGACCGCACGGTCGTGCGGCTCGTGCCGGACACCCTCGGCGACGCCGAGGATCTGGCTCTGGACTTCCTCGGGCTGATCCGCCGGGCGGAGACGCCCGAGGTCGGTCAGGTGCGCCGGGAGACGCTCGGCTTCCCCGCCTGGGCGCTGGTCAACGACCCCGCGAACGGTCACCACGCACTGGCGCTGGTCAAGGACGTCGAGCGGCTCGCCCGGCAGGCCAAGTCCCGTCCCGGGACCGCCAAGGACGGCTTCGAGGAGCTCGGCGGCCGGCTCGGCCGGGCCGTGCCGCACTTCCTGCCCACCTTCTACGAGCAGGCGGCCCGCGTCTTCCTGCAGTACGAGAACACGACGTACGCCTCCGCGTTCTTCGGCAAGGCCCGCGAGGCGGAGCGGGTACACGCGCTGACGGTCGACGAGGAGCGGCAGCGGGCCGTGTTCCTCGAGTTCGCCTTCGCCGGGGCGCTGACCGTCAAAGCGCTCAAGGAGCACGTCAAGGCGCTCGCCGCACGACTCGATCCGGCCACGGCCTGGGCGCAGTTCCGGCAGTTGACCGTGGAGCGCTGCGCGGCCGGCATGCCGCCCTACGCCTCGCTGCCGCAGGACGCGCGCCAACTGATCAAGGCCGCAGGTCACGACCGGGTGGGCGAGGAGTGCGCCCTGGTCGCCGACCTGCTCGCGTCGCCCGCGGCGGTCCGCGCCCCCGCGTCCTTCTGGAACGCCTACCGCCCGACGCTCGCCGTCCTCGCCGGGCAGCGGCCCGAGGTGCGCGGGCGCCTGCTGGAGATCATGCCGGCCGGTCTTGGCCGCTCGGTCGAGGACGACGAGTTCTGGCTGGCGCTGCTCGTGGAGTGCGGGGCCGACCGGCTCCTCACCGGCGAGGAGGCGGCCGCAGTGGACGCCGCGGACTGGCTCGGCCGGTGGGCGCTGCACCGCAAGCACGGCGGGAACGTCGGCGACCGCTCCCCGGCGACCCTCGCCCTCGTCGAGCGGATGGCGCCGCACCTGCGCGAGCAGGGCCGTCCCGTGGACCTGTGCACGGGGCGCTGGCGGTCCGGCGCCGACGTGGACCTGCTGGACCTGTGCGCGGCGCACGGCGTGCCGCTGACGCTGCCCGGCCCGGACGAGGTCGTCTTCCTCTCCCTGGACGGCTGGATCGGCAGGCCCGGTCCCGGGCGGCGCGACCTGACGGCGATGGCGGCCGACCCCCGCTTGCGGCGTCTGCTGTACGCCGACATCGGCACCGTCAAGGACCACCGGCTCGCCGACGGAGTGCTGGACGGTCTGGCCGCGCACCCCGTGCTCGGCGACGTCCTGCGCGAGTGGCTGGAGGACGCCGCCGGGGAACTGACGGCCGCGGTCGGCCTGCCCGCCGCGCGGGCCGCCCTGGAACGCCTGCGCCCCTTCCGGGCGGTGGCCGCCCGGGTGAGCCCGGCGGCGGTGGCCGCGGTCGCCGCCCACAAGGTCGCCCCGCTGCTCGGGCACACGCTGCGCGCCGGCATCCTCGACGAACTGGGCTGGCCCGCGCTCGACGAGGCGCTGCGCCGGCTCGACGCCGAGACAAGGCCCGGCCGCAACCAGGAAAACCCGATGACCGTCCACGAGGCGTGGCCCGCGCTGATCGTCTCCCGCGAGCACAAGGTGTTCGTCGTCGGCCCGCAGGAGATCCTGCTGGAGCACGACCTGCGGTTGCCGGTGGAGCCCGACCGCTGGCAGCGCCCGGCGTTCCGCTACACGGACGGCGAACTGCTGGTGATGTGGCGGCAGGACGGCAAGCAGTTCGGGTACTGGTCCGCCCGCCCGGCCGACGTGTTCCCGCTCGGCGGCGAACAGATCCCCCACTACTGGTACGGCGGCTCCGACGCGGGCGCCCCGTCGATCCCGCTGCCGGGCGGCGGCCGGGCCACCGGCGGGCGCACCCTGCACGCGGGCGACACGGTCCTGCCGGCGGGCCGGCGTGTCCTCGGCGACGGTGTCTCCCTGTGGCGCCAGGGCAGGGAGGGCCGCCGGCAGGTGTGGCTCGAGTACGACCCGGCCACCGGCACGCACGGGCGTGCCTCGCTGCCCGCGTTCCTGC
Source organism: Streptomyces sp. SAS_272 (assembly GCF_052543235.1). Classification (NCBI taxonomy): domain Bacteria; kingdom Bacillati; phylum Actinomycetota; class Actinomycetes; order Kitasatosporales; family Streptomycetaceae; genus Streptomyces; species Streptomyces sp. SAS_272. The sequence goes on from NZ_JBMNDR010000017.1 coordinate 17,539, forward strand.
AGTCCGGCATCCGGGACGACGCGACCCTGCGTCAGGAGCAGTGCCAGGTCCTGCCGCTCCGACCGGGCCTGGAGCAGAGCCCGTTCGGCACGGACGGCACGGTGCTCGGACGCTGGGTGCGCACCGAGGGCGAGGGCGCCGAGGCGCGCACGGTCGCCGGCACGCCGGACGGCCGGACCGTCACCCTCCCCTGGGCCGACGGCCGGGCGCCCGGCGAGCTGCTCGGCGCGCTGCGCCTGCCGGGCGGCGCCGAGCCGGTGGCCGTCGGCCTGCACCGGCAGATCGCCCTGTACGCGGGTGCCGATGCGTCGGCGGCAGGCGAACTCGGCCGGGTGACGCCGATGGAGCGCGGCAGCGAGTTCGCCGCCGGCACCCGGTTCGTCCCGCCGGTCGACTTCTGGCACGCGCTGCGTCCGCGCGACGAGGCCGCGTCGGCCGTGCTGCGCGCGCTGACCGACGAGCAGGCGGCCGGCCTGGTACGGGCCGCGACCGAGGCGCTGGCGCAACGGCGGGAGACGCTGGCGGCGGCCGGGGCGGTCGACGGAACCACGGACGCCCGGGCCGTCGTCCCGTCCGCCGACGAGGTCCTTCGGCAGGTCGTGTCGGCCGGCCTGCCCTCGCTCGACGACCCCGGGATCGTCACGGGCGTCGCCGCGCTGGTACGCGCGGTGCTGCGACTCGCGGAGTCGACCGCCTCGTGCACGGCGCCGCCGGCCGACCGGCCGAAGGCGCAGAGCCGACGCGTCCTCGGCATGTACGCCGACCTGGCGCCCGAGCACGGCGACGACCACACACTGCGCGAGGCCGCGGCGGGCCTCGCCCACACGCACGGCTGGTGGGGCAGCGAGGTGCGCTGGAGCGCTCTGCGCCAGATCCGCTCCCTCAACCACGTGCTGTCCGGGAACCCCGCCGACGGCACACCGCTGCGCGAGTCCGCCCGGTCCACGGGCGCCGCCGACGGGTGGCGCAGCGACGAGTTCACCGTTCCCGGCATCGGCCTGATCTGGACGCCGTTGCTGGACGTGCTGCGCCCGCTCGCCTACCGTGCCGCCTCGCCGACGGTGACCGAGCCGCACCGCGAGGCGCTGCTCCTGCTCTGCGAGGCGGTGGCGGACGGGCCGCTCGCCACCACGGTCGGGTCCCTGCGCGAGGTCGTGCTGAGCGAGCCGCACGAGAAGCAGGAGCGGGTCGGGCAGGTGCTGCGCCGGGACGGCCGCACCGTCGTCGTGCTCGGCTGTCAGAGCATCGACCGGCAGGCCGGACGGGTGCACTGGCTCGCCCTGGACCACGACCCGGCCGGCGCCTTCGGCGCCATCGCCCACTTCACCCTGACGCAGGAGAACGCGCACCCGGCGGCGTTCCCCGCCGGGGCGTTGAGCGCGGTCACCGCACTCGTCCGGGACAAGGGCCCGGCGCCCTGGCAGCCCGGGGCGCCCGACGCGCTCGCCGATGCGACGGGCGGGGGGCTGGGGCCGATGCAGGCGGCTCTGCTGATCGCCGCCCGGCCGGCGCAGCTGACGGCGGAGGTGATCGCCGCGACCGGCCTGAAGCCGCGTCAGAAGGAGCTCGGCGACGCCCTGTTGTCCTCGGTCGGGGCCACTGACCGGCTGACGCTGGTCGGCGCGCTGCTGCCGGTGAACCCCGGCGACCTGTGGACGGCCGGACCGGACACCCAGGCGGCCGGCCGGGAGTGGGCCGAGCGGCTCGGCGGAGTCGTCCGGCTGCCGGAGGACCTCGCCGGGGAGCTCTCGCTCGCCGGACTGCCCACCGGCTCCGTCGAGGAGGTCCTCAACCCGGGGCGCACCCCCTGGATCAGCCGCACCACCGTCCAGCGGCCGGACAAGGACGGCAACCTCGTCGCGGAGGACCCGGCGGCGCTGCCCGGCCGCGGCGAGCTGACCCGCGCCGTGGCCGCGCTGGCCGGCCTCGCCTACTCGCTGCCCTACGGGCATCCGCTGCGGGCGCTCCTGCCGGGGGCTCTCGCCGCGCTGCGCCGCCGCTTCGCCGATCCGGAGCTGCTGCTCGACCTGGACGTCGCATGGACGGACACGGGCTCCTCGGCCGCCGCCGAACTGCGCAAGGCGTACGGGCTGCCCGCCGTGGGCGGCGCCGACGCGCACGGTCTGACGCACGCGAGCGAGGCGCTGGTGCTGCGCCCGTGGTACGGCGAGAGGGAGACCGTGCTGGTCAGGTCGGGCGCGCTGCGCACCCCCGAGGACCCGGTGTTCGGCCTGATGGAGGGGCTCGTCGGCGAGGGCCGGGGGCACGGCATGCGGGCGCTGCGGACCCTCCTCGACGAGGAGCTCACCCGCGCGGTCACGGCCGGCGCCGACCCCGCGGGGGCTGCCGGGTACGCCCAGGATCCGATCCTCGTCGTGCCCGGGCTGGTCGCCGAGGTCGCGACACACCACGGGCTGGGCGAGGACGCGGCGGCGCTCTACCTCCAGCTGCTGGCACTGCCGGACCCCACGGATCGCAACTGCGTCCGCTGGACCGGCTGGAAGCCGGCCCGGACGAAGAGGGCCCGCGCCGAACTCGCGGCGAGCGGCCTGGTCGTCGAGGCCAAGCGGGCGCGCGCCGGGCGCACGTTGTTCCTGCCCTGCGGCTGGCTGGACCTCAAGTCCCCCGCGCTGCCGGTGGAGCTGTGGAAGAAGGGTCTCTACCCGATTCCCGCCTACGGGCGGGCCGTACCGCTGGCGCCGGTGCCCGAGCTGTTCGCTCGCGCGTGGGAACGCGTCCGCTCCGGCGACGCCCCGGCCTACGAGGAGCTCACCACCCGCGCCACCCGCAAGGGCCGCCGCCGATGACCACCGTCCCGTCCCCCCTGGAAGAGCGCGAGCCGATGACCGTCACCGCCCCGTCCTCCCCCGCCCCGTCCGCCGGCCCCGTCCGCCAGGTCGTCCCGCCCGAGGACCGGTACGCCGCCGAGCTGGCCTTCCTCGCCGCGTACGACGACGGGCCGCGGCCGCCCGCCTGGCGGCTCACCCCGCGTGCGGTGGTCACGTTCGTCATGGGCAGCGCCGGGCGTGCCCTGAAGCTCCCGGACGACGCGGAGACCCCCGACGGGGCGCCGCGCCGGATGACGGTGGAGGGCAAGTTCGTCGGCGACCGTGCGCTGGTCGAACGATGCGTGGTGACGCTCGCCGGCGAGCGCGGGCTGCTGCTCGTCGGTGAGCCGGGCACCGCCAAGTCGATGCTGTCCGAGCTGCTGTCCTCCGCCGTGTGCGGCACCAGCGGTTTGGTCGTGCAGGGCACGGCGGGCACGACGGAGGACCAGCTCAAGTACGGCTGGAACTACGCCCTGTTGCTGGCGCAGGGACCGAGCAGGCAGGCGCTGGTGCCGTCGCCGGTGCTGACCGCCATGTCCCGGGGGGCCATCGCGCGCGTCGAGGAGGTCACGCGGTGCCTGCCCGAGGTGCAGGACTCGCTGGTCTCCCTGTTGTCCGAGCGGCGCATGGCCGTTCCCGAACTGGCGGGCACCGGCGACGCGCTGGCCCATGCCGTGCCCGGCTTCAACCTCATCGCCACCGCCAACCTGCGGGACAAGGGCGTGTCGGAGATGTCGGCGGCCCTCAAGCGCCGCTTCAACTTCGAGACGGTCGGCCCGATTCCGGACCTCGACGCGGAGACCGCGCTGGTGCGCAGCCAGGCGCGAGCCTCGGTGGAGCGGGCGGGCGCGCCCTTCCAGGTCGACGACGCGGTGCTGGAGGCGCTGGTCACCGCCTTCCGCGACCTGCGGGAGGGGCGGTCGGCGGAGGGCTGGGAGGTGGAGCGGCCGTCCACCGTGATGAGCACCGCGGAGGCGGTTTCCGTCGCGGGTGCGCTGGCCCTCGCCGCAGCCTACTTCCCCGGGGACCGCGACGTGCTGGGCCTGCTGCCGGGCCATCTGCTGGGCGTGGTGCGCAAGGACGACCCCGCCGACGCGGCCCGGCTGCGGGGCTACTGGGACGGGCCCGTCCGACGCCGGGCCGAGCAGGGGTCGGCCACCTGGCGCACCCTGTGGGACCTGCGCACGGTCCTGGAGGGCTGACGACCGTGCCCCTCCACCCCACCGCGGACCTCCCGGTCCCCGCAGACCTCCCGGACCCCGCGGACCTCCCGGACTCCGCAGTGCCGGACTCTCCTGGCTCCCACAGTCCCCTCAGCGTTCTCGCCTCCCCCGACGATGCTCTCGCCGTGCTCACCCACTCCGCCGGGCCCTGTCTCATCGGCGTCCGGCACCACGCGCCCTCGCTGGCCGCCGCCGTGCCCGCCCTGCTGGACGAGGCCCGGCCGGACGTGGTGCTCGTGGAGCTGCCGGCGGAGATGCAGGAGTGGCTGGGCTGGCTCGGGCACGAGGAGACCCGGGCCCCCGTCGCGCTCGCCGCCGCACCCGGCGACGGACGGGGCGGCGCGGGCCCGGCGTTCTACCCGTTCGCCGACTTCTCGCCGGAGCTGGCCGCCGTGCGCTGGGCCGCCCGGCACGGCGTCCCGCTGATCGCCTGCGATCTGCCGCTCGCGGACCGGGCGTGGGGCGAGAGTCGCGGCGGCGCGGCTCAGGGCGAGGCCCTCGGGCTGACCGGCGCTCTGCGGGCCGGGCTCACCGGCCGCCCCGGGGACGATCTGTGGGACCGGCTCGTCGAGGCGGCCGCGCCGGGCTCGCCGCCCGAGGCGCTGCGCCGGGCGGCCCTGCTGACGGGGTGGGCGCTGCGCGAGGAGGCAGCCGCCGGCGGCGGGGTTCCGGAGCTGGACCTGCGGCGGGAGCGGTGGATGCGGTCGCGGATCGCCGAGGCCACCGCGCACGGCGAGCGGGCCGCCGTGGTCGTCGGCGCCTTCCACGCGCCGGCGCTGACCGGAGCGGCCCTCGCCGACGCGGGCCAGGACACGGACGGGCCGGCGCGGGAGCGGCTGGCCGGGGCCGAGCGGGGCGACGGATCCCCTTCGCCGGACGGCCGCAAGGGCGGTGACACGACCGGGCGGGCGACCGCCTGGATCACCTCGCTCATCCCGTACACGTACGCCCTCCTCGACGAACGGTCGGGGTACCCGGCGGGAATCCGGGATCCGCAGTGGCAGGAGACGGTGCTGCGGGCCGCGGGCGATCCGGCGGCGCTGGAGGAGGCGCTGGTCCGGGTCGCCGTGCGGATCTGCGCGGAGCTGCGCGGGCTCGGACATCCGTCGGGGCCGGCGGACGCGCACGAGATCAGCCGTCTGGCCTCGGACCTCGCCCGGCTGCGCGGGCTGCCCGCGCCGGGCCGGGGCGAGCTGGTCGAGGCGGTGCAGACGGTCCTCACGCAGGGCGAGCCCTATGGACGCGGGCGGGCCGTCGCACGGGCGATGGAACGGGTGCTCGTCGGGTCGCGCACCGGCCGGCCCGCACCGGACGCGCCGCGCTGCGGACTGGCCCCGGCGGTCGAGGCCGAGACGGCCGCGCTGGGCCTGCCGGGCCCGCAGGACAGCGCCGGCGCGGCCCGGGACCTGCGGCTCGATCCGTTGCGGTCCGACCTCGACCGGCGCCGGGAACTGCTGTTGCGCCGGCTCACGGTGTGCGGCGTGCCGTACGGGGAGGCGAAGGAGGTGGTCGGCGCGGGCGGCGCGCAGGCCCTCACCTCGCGCTGGGAGGTGCGCTGGACGCCGGCGACGGCGGCCATGCTGACGGCGGCCGGCGTGCGGGGCGTCACCGCGGCCCAGGCCGCCGAGGGCGTGCTCCGGGAGCGCGTGCGCACGGAACGGGAGGCCGGCGGGCCGACCGCCGCCCAGGTCCTTCGGGGGCTCGGGGAGGCCGCGGAGTGCGGGTTGCCGGTGCTCGCGGACGAGCGGCTGGACGACGTCGCCGAGGTGCTGCCGCAGGCCGGCACGCTGCCCGAGCTCCTCGCCGGTCTCGCTCTGTCGGACCGCCTGCGCGCCGGTCACGTGCCGGGGCTCGGCGCCGACGAGGGGCGGACGGCGCGGGCGGCCGCCGTGGCCGAGCTGCTCACCTCGGCGGCGGTGCGTCAGGTGGACGGGCTGACCGGGTCCGAAGACCCGGCCGACGCCCACGCGCTGCTGGAACTCGCCCACCGGGCCGACCTGTTGGGCGGGGTCCGGCTCACCGACGCGCTGGCCCGGCTGGCCTCCGACGGCTCGCCCCTGATGCGGGGGGCCGCGGGAGCCGTCCGGGTGCTGCTCGGGCAGGAGGACGCGCGCGCCTTCGGCGACCGCGTCGCGTCCTGGGTGGACGGGGCCGTCGATCCCGGCTCCCGCGCGGCCCTGACCGCCCGGCTGAGCGGGCTGCTGACCGCCGCGGGCCCCCTGCTGGAGGCCGCGGAACCGGCTCTGACGCCGTTGCTCGACCGTGTCGCCGCGTTGCCCGACCGGGAGTTCCTGGACCGGCTTCCGGCGCTGCGGGGCGGTTTCGAGACCCTGAGCCCCGCGGCCCGCGACAGGCTCCTCGCCTCCGTCGAGGAGCGCCTCGGCACCCGGCAGATCGGGGACACCCAGGGCGTCGACCCGGCCGCGCTCGCCGTCTGGACCGAGGCTGACCTGGTCGCGCGCGACGCCCTGCGCACGCTGGGCCTGCTGCCGGCGCCGGGCGCCGGCAGCCGGACGTCGCCCGCTTCGGGGGCCGTCGCCGGGAACGGACCCCGCCCGGCCGGGGGCGACGAGGACACGTCCCCCGACGAGGACGCGTCCCCTGAGGAGGACCGTCGCCTCGCCGCCGACGACCGGTGGCGGCTCGTGCTGGGGCGGCGCGCCGACCGACTGCCCGCGTCCGCCCGCTCGTTGGCGACGGCCCTGGACGAGCTGTACGGCAGCGGGCGCGGCGAGGGCAGCAGAGGGGATCTGACGGGCCCGGGGACCGGCGGCGGGCGGGAGGCGCCGTATCCCGGGGCACGGGAGTGGTCGCAGGAACTGGCCGCCCTGTTCGGTCCGGGCATCCGGGAGGAGGTGCTGGCGGCGGCCGCGGCGTCGGGCCGCAAGGACGTCCTCGCGGAGCTGGACGCGGACAGCGTGCGCCCGTCGGTCGAACTCCTGCACACGGTGCTGCGGCATGCGGGCGGGCTTCCCGAGGCCCGGCTCGCCGCGCTGCGCCCGCTCGTGCGACGGCTCGTCGAGGAGCTGACCCGGGAACTGGCCACCCGGCTGCGTCCCGCCCTGCACGGTACGACCCTGCCGCGCCCGAGCCGGCGGCCCGGCGGCGGCCTCGACCTGCCGCGCACCCTGCGCGCCAACCTGACGACCGCGCGGCGCGGCCCGGACGGCGTCGTGCGGGTCGTCCCCGAGCGCCCGGTGTTCCGCAGCCGTGCGCGGCGGGCCGCGGACTGGCGGCTGATCCTGGTGACGGACGTCTCCGGGTCCATGGAGGCGTCCACGGTGTGGGCCGCGCTGACGGCTTCGGTGCTGGCCGGTGTGCCGACCCTGTCGACGCACTTCCTGGCGTTCTCCACGGAGGTCATCGATCTCACCGGCCACGTCGAGGATCCGCTGTCGCTGCTGCTGGAGGTCAGTGTGGGCGGCGGCACGCACATCGCGGCGGGTCTGCGGCAGGCCCGCGAGCTCGTCACGGTGCCGTCCCGGACCCTCGTCGTGGTCGTCAGCGACTTCGAGGAGGGCTATCCGCTCGGCGGGCTGCTCGCCGAGGTGCGGGCCCTCGTCGGGTCGGGCTGCCATGTGCTGGGCTGCGCGAGTCTCGACGACACGGGCCGGCCGCGCTACTCCACAGGCGTCGCCGGGCAGCTCGTCGCCGCGGGCATGCCCGTCGCCGCCCTCAGTCCGCTCGAACTCGCCCGCTGGGTAGGGGAGAAGATCGCATGAGCCCGGACCTGTTGCCTCCGGTCGCCCCGTCCGTCACCGCCGACCTGGTCGAGGCGCTGTCGCCGAGGCTGCGCAAGCGTCTGGACGCGGGCATCGCCAAGCTGACGGCCCGTCCGCCGGTCCGCGACGGCGACATCGTGCGGATCGCCGTCGACGACGACACCGACCTCGAACTGCACGCCACGGACGGCGTGGTGACCTCCGCGGACGCCATCCGTTGCGGTTGTCTGCTGGCGCCCGACTGCCTGCACCGCGCGGCGGCGGCCTCCGCCGCGCCGGTGGCGCAGGAGACCCCGGCGGCCGTGGCGACGGGCCCGGCCGGGCAGGAACCCGAGCCGGCGCGGGAGGGCGCGCCCGGAGAAGGCAGGTCACCGCGGCCGGACGCGGCGGCCGGGACCAGCGCCTCCGGCACGCCCCGCGCCGGCGACCCGCAGGCCGCCGGCCCGCCCGCCGCCGATCTGCCGTCCCCCGCTCAACTCCTCGCCGTGCAAGCCGTGTTCGACGCGGCCGCCGCCGTGCTCGACGCCGGGACGGACGGGTCCGGCGCGGTGCTCCAGGCGGAGTTGCTGCGTGCCGCGCACACCGCGCGACTCGCGGGACTGCCCCGGGCCGCCGCGGCGGCGGTCTCCGTGGTCACCGGGGTGCGCGCGGCCCGTTGCGCCGACCCGGCCTACCGGCTGCCCGAACTGGCGGACGCGCTGCGGGACGTCCTCGCCGTGGCGCACAGCCTGCCGTCCGCGAGCGGCCCGGCGCTGGCCGAACTGCGGGGAACGGTACGGCAGCCGTACACCCCGGACGGTTCGCTGCGCCTGTACGGGGTCTTCTCCGAACCCGTCCTGACGGCGACCGGACACGCGGGCGCGGTCACCTGGACCGCAGACGCCGAGGGCCGCCTGTACACGGTCTCCGACGTGGCTCCCGGCGGGCCCGGCCGGGCGACCGGCGCCGCCGACCGGACCGTGCGGATCGGCGACACCGCTCTGACCCACCGCGAGCTGGCGCGCGCCGGCCTCGCGGTGTCCGGCGCGACCGTCTCCCCGACCGGCCGGCTCGGCGCGGGGGCCCGGGTGCGGGCGGTGCGCGCCTCGGGCGCGGGCTGGAGCGCGGAACCCCTCGACCGGCTGTGGAAGGTCCCCGTCGCCGAGCAGGTCGCCGGCGCCCTGGCCGGTGGTCGTGACCTGCTGTTCCTCACCGTGACCCTCGCGGGGCCGGTCCGGGAGGCGACGGGCGACTGCCTGCTGGCCGACTGCGAGGGGCGAGCCCTGCGGCTCGTCGCGGCACACGACCACCCGGCCCTGCCGTTCCGCGACAACCTCCGGCTGCTGGCCGCCGCCCGCGGCAGCCGTCTGCGGATCGTCGCCCGGCTCACCCCGGGGCCGCTTCCGCGCGCGCTGCTGCTCGCCGCCGAACACCCGAGCAGCTCCGACGCCCGGGTCGACCTGGGCCTGGACCGTCTGCGCCACGCCGACCTGCCCACCGGGACGGCCGTCCCCGCACCCGCCGTCGCACCCGTGGCGGACGAGGCCCCGTTGCACCTGCTGCGCCGGCGCGTGCACCAGACCGTGTCCGGGGGCCGCCGGGTGCTGGCCTTCCCGGGCGGCGGGACCGGTGACGGCTCCCGGCTGCGCGGTGCCGGCCTCGGCACCGCGGGCGACCTCCTGGACGAGCTGGGAGCCGCCGCCGCGGACCGCTCCCGCGACGCCTTCGGCCGGCTGCTCCCGGCCGACACGGGTCGTTTCGCCCGCGCGTGGCTGGCCTCGGCCCTCTACACGGGCGAGGTCGAACGGGCACTGTGCGCGGCTGCGTGGGGTACCGGCAGGGAGGCGGCCGCCCCGGCGTTTTAGGTCAGGATCTGACCTCAATCGCTCCTAGTGTGGTCCTCGACCGCGGAACACGATCGACCGAGGACAGAACTATGAGCGACTCCCCCACCCTCAACCCGTCCCTCTCCGGTGAGCGCGCCGACCTGCTGGCAGCGCTGACCAAGGCCCGGCATTTCCTGCGCTTCACCACGCGTGACCTCACCGACGAACAGGTCGGACAGCGGACCACGGTGAGCGAGCTGTGTCTCGGTGGCCTGATCAAACACCTCGCTGCCGTCGAGCGGAACTGGGTCGGCTTCATCCTCGAAGGCCCGTCGGCGATGCCCGACTTCACCAAGATGACGAAGGACGACTGGGCCGCGCGAGCCGCCGAGTTCCGCATGCTGCCCGGCGAGACGCTGTCCGGCGTGCTGAAGGAGTACGCCGAGGCGGCCTACCGCACGGACGAACTGGTCGCGACCCTGCCCGACCTGGACGCGGAGCAGCCGCTGCCGCCGGCTCCCTGGTTCGAGCCGGGCGCGCGGCAGACGGCCCGCCGCGTCCTGCTGCACATCGTCGCCGAGACCGCCCAGCACGCCGGGCACGCGGACATCATCCGCGAGGCCATCGACGGGGCGAAGAGCATGGGCTGAGGCCGGCCGTCCTCATCGGCCTGGGCTCGTCGGGCCGCGGGGGGAGGGCGGGACGGCTCCCCGCGCGGGCGGGACGGCTGAAGCGCCGCCCCCGCCGCGCGGTGCCCGCCGGCCCCGCCGCGCGGTGCCCGCCACCGCCGCCGGCTCAGCGGCCCACGCCGATGAGGCCCGTCAAGTAGCGCCAGAGCGAGGAGCGTTGCCGGACGGCCGGGTCCCCCAGCGTCGGGTCCGGCAGCACGGAGTCCGCCGTCGGCTTGGACGGCTCGGTGCCCGCGACCGGGCTCGACTGCCCTCCCGGCGTCGAGGCGAGTTCGTACCGTACCGGCAGCGAGCGCAGGCCCCGCATGAACGGCGAGGAACGCCACGGCAGTTGGTCGACCGGAAGGGCGAGCTCCAGGTGGGAGAACCGCTCGAAGAGCCGGCCCACGCCGACCGCCGCGACCGTCGAGGCGAGTTCGCGCGCCGGGCACTGGCGGCGGCCGGCGCCCCAGGCGAGATGCGCCCGCGTGCTGACCGTGGTGCCGGGCTCCACATGACCGGCGAACAGCGGGTCGGCGTGCGCCGCCGCGGAGGAGACCCACACCGGGTCGCCGGCCCGGATGACGTGGTTTCCCAGGGGAGTGTCCTCGGCCGCGAAGCGCGGCACGAAGTTGACCAGTGGCGGCTTGCGCATGACCACCCGGTTCATGCTCTCCCGGACCATTCCCGCCGACAGGCTGGCCCGCGCGCCGCCGCCCTCGCCGGAGATGACCTCGACCACGGTGTTGGAGATGAGGATGCCGACGTGGTCGGAGGTCATCCCCAGCAGCATGAACAGCTCACGGGCGAGCTCGTCGAGCGACAGGCCGGGGTGCGCCGCCAGCAGGTACGAGGGGAAGTCCTCCCCCGGCGTCTTCAGCTTCACCGCCGCCAGCTCGGCGAGCGCCGCCAACAGGCGGTCCAGCGCCGGTTCGGCGTCCGGGCCCGCGTCCAGCACCCGCCACATGTCCATCAGCGCGTCGTCGCCCTGGGATCCGGGGAACCCGAGCAGACGGCTCGCGACCATCAGCGGCAGCGGACGGGCGAACTGGGCGGACAGATCCGCCAGGCCCGTGCCGCCGGCCTGGCCCACCAGACCGATCAGCTCGTCGGCGTAGGCGGTGACGGCCGTCTTCAGGCGCTTGGCCTGGGGGTGCCGCGGGTCCTGGAACGGCTTGAGCGCCGCGTCCCACGCCGTGCGCAGCGCCGGGTAGCCGGGGCCGCCCTGGATCAGCACGTGGTTGACCTCGAGGGACGGTCCGAGCGGCCAGTCGGCCGGCACCCTGCCCTCCGAGCGGGCCCGCCAGTTCTCCAGCCCCTTCGGCCACGCGGCGTCGTCCTGGAGCACCTCGAGCGACTCGCGGTAGCCGAGGACCAGCCAGGCGGGCACGCCGAGCAGGTCGACCGGCGCGACCGCGCCGTGGCGTTGGCGCAGCCGCTCGTACACGAGGGAGGGACGCGTCTCGTAGTCCCGGGTCAGAAGCGGTTCGAGAGTCATCGTCTCCAACCGCGCGCCGTCGAGGTCCACGGATCCGCCGTCGTCCACCTGCGATTCCACTGATCTGCCGCCCCCTTGACACTCCCCATGCCGGCGCGTCGTCGATCGGCAGCCGGAACCGGAGGGACCCTATCCCAGGCCCCGGCCCCGGGGAACGGCCGGGGCGCGGCCGGAACGCACGGCGGGGAGCGCACGGCCGACGGGTGACGGGAGGGGGCCGGTCGGCGATTGCTTGTCACGGCAGGACGAATCCGCGTCCGCCGGGACTCATCTCACGCAAACGGAACGGCGATCGCTGGGGACCACCGCGGCGTCGCTGCCATATTCGGGATCCGATTTCGGAGGTGGCTGTGACGCGAGAGGCGACAACGCCCCAGGCGACCATGACCGGTTCGGCGGACGGCACCGCAGCACGCATCGCGGACCTGGCGCACCGTCAGGAGCGCGCGGCGGCGGCGGTCCCGCCGCGCAGACGCGGGGCGCTCGGCGCGCGGGAGAGGATCGAACGGCTCGTGGACCGGGGCTCCTTCACCGAGACCGGCCTGTTCGTCCGGGCCCGGTCGACGGGGGACGGCTCCCGCCGGCCGGACGGCGACGGCGTGGTCACCGGGTACGGCACGGTCGACGGACGCCCCGTCTGTGTGTTCGCGCAGGACTCCACCGTCTTCGGCGGCAGCATGGGCGAGGCCTTCGGCGAGAAGACGGTGGCGCTGATGGATCTCGCGCTGAAGACCGGTTGTCCGGTCGTCGGGCTCAACGACTCCGGCGGCGCCCGCATCCAGGAGGGCGTCGCCTCGCTCGCCCTCTACGCCGAACTGGTGCGCCGCAACGTGAAGGCGTCGGGGGTCGTCCCGCAGATCTCCGTCGTGCTGGGGCCCTGCGCGGGCGGGGCCGCGTACTCGCCGGCGATCACCGACTTCACCGTGATGGTGGACCGCGTCTCGCACATGTTCGTCACCGGGCCCGACGTCATCGAGGCGGTCACCGGCGAGCGCACCACCGCGGAGGAGCTGGGCGGCGCCCGGGCCAGCAACTCCGTCAACGGCAACGCCCACTTCCTCGCCGCCGACGACGAGGACGCCCTCGACATCGTGCGCGACCTGCTGTCGTATCTGCCGTCCAACAACCTCGCGCGGCCCCCGGAGTACGCCCCCGCGCCCGCCCCCGGCGGGGCGGGGCTCGACGAGGCGGTGCCCGACCGGACAGGGCAGGCCTACGACATGCGCGACATCCTGCGGGCCGTCGTCGACGACGGTGAACTGCTCGAGGTGCAGGAGCTGTTCGCGCCGAACATCGTCTGCGCGCTGGCGCGGCTCGAGGGCGCCAGCGTCGGCGTCGTCGCCAACCAGCCGCTGCACTCCGCCGGCGTCCTCGACATCGACGCCTCCGAGAAAGCGGCCCGGTTCGTACGGTTCTGCGACGCGTTCGGCATCCCGCTGGTGACCTTCGCCGACGTCCCCGGCTATCTCTCCGGCGTCCAGCAGGAACGGGCGGGCATCATCCGGCGCGGCGCCAAACTGCTGTACGCGTACGCCGAGGCGACGGTGCCGAAGGTCACGGTGGTCGTGCGCAAGGCGTACGGCGGCGGATACGCGGTGATGGGCTCCAAGCACCTGGGCGCCGATCTCAACCTGGCCTGGCCCACGGCGCGTATCGCCGTCATGGGCGCGGAGGGCGCCGTCGGCGTGCTGCACCGGCGTGAACTGGCCGCCGCCGACGACCCCGAGGCGCTGCGGGCCCGTCTCGTCGCCGCGTACGAGTCCGTCCACGGCACCCCGTACCCCGCCGCCGAGCGCGGATACGTCGACGCCGTCATCGCCCCCCGGGACACGCGTGCGCAGCTGTGCCGCGCGCTGCGTGCGCTGCGCGGCAAACGCGCCCCGATGCCGGAGCGCCGGCACGGGAACATCCCGCTCTGACCCGCCCGACCCGCCGGCCGAACCGTGACGTGAGGAGCCACTCCCGATGGAGAGCCGCCGCCCCCCGCTCGTACCCGCTTACCGGACCCTGCCCGAGTACGTGCGGCACTGGGCCGAAACCGTCCCCGACCGCCGGGCGTTCACCTTCGTCGACCACCCCTCCGCCCGCTCGCGCGGCGTACACCGCACCCTGACCTGGCAGGGTCTGGACCGTCGGGTGCGCGCGCTCGCGGCCCGGCTGGCCGACCGGGCCGAGCCGGGGTCCCGGGTGGCGCTGCTGTGCCCGCAGGGAACGGACTACGTCACCGCGTTCCTCGCGGCGCTGAGCGCGCAGATGGTCGCCGTACCGCTGTATCCGCCCGGCCTGGCCGGGCACGCGGACCGGCTCGCAGGCGTCCTGGCCGACGCGCGGCCCGAAGTCGTGGTGACCTCGGGCCGTGTCCTGGCAGAGGTGGAGGCCTTCTGCGGGCCGTCGCGGGCGCCGGTGATCGCCGCGGACCCGGTGGCCGACGCCTCCACCGGCACTGCACCGCCCGAGGCGCGGGACGCGGGGGCGACGGCCTATCTGCAGTACACCTCCGGCTCCACCCGCGCGCCGGCGGGCGTGGAGATCACCCACGCCAACGTGGTCGCCAACGCCCGTCAGGCGCTCACCGCCTACGGCGCCGACACACACCCGGTGACGTGCGTGGGCTGGCTGCCGCTCTATCACGACATGGGGCTCGTGCTGAGCGTCGCGGCGCCGGTCGTCGGAGGTCATCTGTCGGTGCTCATGGACCCGGCAGCGTTCCTGCACGAACCGGCCCGCTGGCTGCGGCTGCTCGCCGCGCATCCGCGCACGGTGAGCGCCGCGCCGAACTTCGCCTACGAGTACTGCGCGACCGCCGTCACCGACGCGCAGAAGGCGGAGCTCCGGCTGGACGGCGTCGCCGCGCTGGTCAACGGAAGCGAACCGGTGCGGCCCGGCACCGTCGACCGCTTCCACGCCGCGTTCGCCTCCCAGGGGCTCGCCCCCGACGTCCACTGCCCGTCGTACGGGCTCGCCGAGGCCACCGTCTTCGTCAGCGCGTCCGCCCCCGGCGAGCCGCTGCGCCGGTTCGCCCTCGACCGGGACGCCCTCGCCGCCGGGAAGGCCCTGCCTGCCCGGCCGGACGACGCCGACGCCGTGCTGCTGGCCGGCTGCGGCGCTCCGGTGGACCAGCAGGTCCGCATCGTCGATCCCGTCTCCCGCACGGCCCTGTCGGACGGGGAGGTCGGGGAGATCTGGGTACAGGGCTCCAACGTGGGGCGCGGCTACTGGAACAACGAGCCGCAGAGCCGGCGGGTCTTCGGGGCCGTGCTCGCCGGCGTCCCGGGCCGCTGGCTGCGCACCGGCGACCTGGGGACGCTGCTGGAGGGACAGTTGACGGTCACCGGACGGCTGAAGGACCTCATCGTCGTCGACGGGCGCAACCACTACCCGCAGGACGTGGAGGGCACCGCCCAGGACGCGCACCCGGCCGTGCGGCGTGACCGGCTCGCCGCCTTCGGCGTCCCGGGCGTCCGGCGCAGCGAGGGCGAGCGGGTGGTGGTCGTCGCCGAGCACGCGCGGACCTCGCACCTCGACGAGATCGACGTGCCGGCTCTGACGCGGGCCGTGCGCGCGGCCGTCTCCGCCCGGCACGGGCTGCGCCTCGCCGACGTCGTCCTCGTCGCCCCGGGCGCCGTGCCCCGCACGTCCAGCGGCAAGGTGTCGCGGGCGCTGACCCGGACCCGCTACCTGGAGGGCGCCTACGCGCCGCGGAGCGCGGAATGAGGGCCGCCGACGAGGAGGCGCTGCGCCGGCTGATCACGGACCGGGTGACCGCCTGGCAGGGCGGCTCCGCGGACACCGTGCCGACGGACGCACAGGCGAAGGTGACGGCGGACGCGCCGAGGGACGTACCCCTGGACGTGCCGCTGGCCGACCTCGGGATGTCGTCGCGGGACGCGGTCGTGCTCGCCGGGGAGCTGTCCCGGCTGACGGGCCGTGAACTGCCGGCGACGCTGCTCTGGGAGGCGCCCACCGCCCAGGCGCTGGTGACGCACCTGTGCGCCACGGCCGCGCAGCACACGGCGGGGCGGGACACCGCCGCGGGGCATGCTCCCGTGGCCCCCGCGCCCGCTGCCCCGACGGGGCTCGGCGAACCCCTCGCGGTCATCGGCGTGGGGTGCCGGCTGCCGGGCGGAGTGCGCGGGCCGGCCGACTACTGGCGGCTGCTGTGCGACGGCGTCGACGCGATCGGGCGGGTCCCGGCGGACCGCTGGCGTGACTTCACGGCGTTCCCGCCGAAGGACGCACCGGCGCACGGCGGCTACCTCGACGACGTGGCCGGCTTCGACGCCGACTTCTTCCGCATCACTCCGCGCGAGGCCGCGGTGATGGACCCGCAGCAGCGGATCCTTCTGGAGGTGGTCCGCGAGACGCTCGACCACGCCGCGATGCCGGCCGCCGCCCTGGCCGGCACGTCCACCGGAGTCTTCGTCGGCGTCAGCGCCGCCGAGTACGGACAACTGACCGGCGCCGACGCGGCGGACGTCGATCCCCGGGCGCCGGCCGGGGCGGCACTCAGTGTGACGGCGGGACGGCTGGCCTACGCGCTCGACACCCGCGGGCCGAGCATGGCGGTCGACACGGCCTGCTCGTCCTCTCTGGTCGCCCTGCACCACGCCTGCGTGAGCCTGCGCACCGGCGAGAGCGACACGGCCATCGCCGCCGGGGTCAACCTTCTCCTGTCGCCGGTCGTCGGCGTCGCGTTCGGGCAGGCGGGCGCCCTCGCGCCGGACGGCCGCTGCAAGCCGTTCTCCGCGGCGGCCGACGGCATCGGCCGCGGCGAGGGCTGCGCCGCCGTACTCCTGAAGCGACTCTCCGACGCCGAGCGGGACGGCGATCGCGTCCTCGCCGTCGTGCGGGCCACCGCCGTCAACTCCGACGGACGCTCCAACGGACTGCTGGCCCCCAACCCCGCCGCGCAGCAAGCGCTGTTGGCGACCGCATACCGGCGGGCCGGGCTGGTCGCGGGACACGTCGACTATGTCGAGGCGCACGGCACGGGCACTCCGCTCGGCGACCCGATCGAGGCGGGCGCCCTGGACGCGGTGCTGGGTCCGGGGCGCGATCCCGAACAGCCGCTGCTGCTCGGCTCGGTCAAGGGCAACCTCGGCCATCTGGAGGCCGCGGCGGGCCTCGCCGGTCTGGTGAAGACGGTTCTCGCCCTCCACCACGACCTCATCCCGCCCTCCCTGCACTGCGCGCGCGCAAGCGCCGTGGGCGAGGCGCGGCTGCGGGTGGTGACCGAGCCCGAGCCGTGGCCCCGCTACGGCGGCACGGCCATCGCCGGCGTCTCGGGTTTCGGCTTCAGCGGCGCCAACGCCCACGCGGTGCTGGAGGAATGGCGGGCCGACGCCCTCCCGCGGCCGGCCCGGGAGCCGGCCGCCCGGCTGCATCTGCTGTCCGACGTCGACGCCGAGCGGGTCCGGGACACCGCGGGCCGGCTGGCCGACTGGCTCCGCACGCCCGGGGGGCGGGCGGTCCGCCCGGCTGACGTGGCGCGTACGCTCGCCGGACGCACCGGCCGCGGACCCGTGCGCGCCGCGGTGGTCGCCCATGACGCGGGCGAACTGGCCGACGCCATGGACGCGTTGGCACACCGCCGCCCACACCCGCACACGATGACCGGTGACCGTGATCTCGTCGGACGCGGCCCGGTGTGGGTGTTCTCCGGTCACGGCAGTCAGTGGCCCGGCATGGGACGCCGACTGCTGGCCGAGGAACCGGTGTTCGCCGCCGCCGTGGAGAAGCTCGACGCGCAGCTCGCCGGCGCCTGCGGATTCTCCCTCCACGACCGGCTGACCTCCGAAGACCCCCTGGACTGCCTGGAGATCGCGCAGCCGGTGCTGTTCGGGGTGCAGGTGGCGCTCGCCGACTTGTGGCGCTCGTACGGGGTGGAACCGGCCGCGGTGGTCGGCCACTCGATGGGCGAGGTGGCCGCCGCCGTCTGCGCGGGCGCGCTGGAAGTGCCGGAGGCCGCCCGGGTCATCGCCGTGCGGGCCCGGCTGCTGAGCGGGCTGCGGGGCGGCGCGATGGCCGTGGTCGAGGTGGACGACGCCGAACTCGCCGTCCTGCAGGGGGAATTCCCCGGCGTTCAGATCGCCGTCCACTCCTCGCCCCGGCAGAAGGTGGTCACCGGGGACGAGCCGGCGGTCGCCGGACTGGTTCGCCGGCTGGAGGACGAGGGACGCGTCGCACGGGTCATGCGGGTGACCGGCGCCGGGCACTCGTCCCGGGTCGATCCGCTGCTGCCGGAGCTGACCGACGCCCTGGCCGAGGTCCGGGGGCGGCCTCCACGGGTGCCGGTCTACTCCACCGTCCTCGACGACCCGCGCGGCGACTGCGCGTTCGACGCCGCTCACTGGGCCGCCAACCTGCGCCGGCCCGTGCGTCTGGACCGCGCTCTCGCGGCGGCGGCGGCCGACGGCCACACCGCGTTCGTGGAGATCTCACCGCATCCGGTCCTGACGGGGCCCATCGCCGACACCGTGCCCGGCGCCCTCGCCGTGGGCTCCCTGCGTCGCGGCGCCGACGGCGGGGCCGCGTTCCTCACGCAGGTGGGCTCGCTGTACACCGCGGGGCTGCCCCTGCCGCCGCCGGACGGTCGCGTCGTCGACGTGCCCGCGCCGCGCTGGCGGCACACCCGGCACTGGTGGACGGACGGCCGGCCCCGCGCCTCGGAGCAGGCGGCGAGCCGCCCGGCGGGGCACACCGGGCCGGCCCACGCGCCCACGGTCTCCGGGCGAGCCGCTCCCGTCGGGTGGAACGACCCTCCGGCGCATGCCGCAGCCGCACCTGCCGCTGCCCCTCTCGCGTCCGCTGCCCCTCTCGCATCCGCTGGCGCTGCCGGGGAGACCGGACCGGCCGGGCACGCGGCTCCGGTCGGGGAGGCGGCACGGGTCGCGGGGGCCGGTGGCGCCGCCTCGGTCGCCGCCCGTCTCGGACGTCACATCGCGGACGTCACGGGGCATCCGGCGGCCCGGATCACGCCCGCCACCGTACTGGCCGACCTCGGTCTGGACTCCCTGATGGCGGTCCGCATCCGCACCGCGGTGGAGCGCGAGTTCGGGATCACGCTGCCGCTGCGCGACCTGCTCGGCTCCGCCACGGTCGCCGAGGCGGCCGAACACGTCCGGCAGGCCGTCCCCGCGCCGCAGGACGGGCAGCCCCCGCCCCCGTCCGAGGACGGCTCCTCGCCGCAGCGCCTCCCACGCCTCCCGCACCCCTTGCAGTCCTTGCGCCCCGGCGGCCCACGCCCGCCGCTGTTCCTGTTCCACGCCGCCGGGGGCAGTGCCGACGTCTACCAGGCGCTCGCCCGCCGGCTGGGGGACGTCCGTCCGGTGCTGGGCGTGAACCGGCTGGAGGAGGCCGGCACCGTGCCGGAGAAGGCGCGCCGCTATGCCGCCGCGATCGCCGCCGCCCACCCCACCGGGCCCCTCCTGCTGGGCGGCTGGTCCTTCGGCGGCTTCCTCGCCCAGGAGACGGCACGGCTGCTCACGGACGCCGGACGGGCCGTGCCGCTGGTCGTGCTCATCGACTCGGTGCGCCCGCTGCTCCCCCCTCCCGGTCCCGCGCGGGCCGACCGCGTCCGCGCGCACTTCTCGGGGTTCGCCCGGCATGCCG
The DNA here is from genome assembly GCF_052543235.1 of Streptomyces sp. SAS_272. NCBI lineage: Bacteria > Bacillati > Actinomycetota > Actinomycetes > Kitasatosporales > Streptomycetaceae > Streptomyces > Streptomyces sp. SAS_272. The sequence continues at coordinate 36,894 of NZ_JBMNDR010000017.1, forward strand.
CAGACGTCTACGGGGTCCGTCTTCGGTTGCCCTACGACGAGCTGGCGGCCACGGACGACGACCGCGAGCGCATCGACCTCGTCCTACGGGCCCTGCGCGCCGCAGCCGACGTGCCGTCCGCCGCGCTCGAGCACCAGCGGGCCTCCTATCTGGACCTGAGGATCGGCGAGGCCCACCGCCCGAGCCGTTATGCCGGTCGCGTGGTGCTGTACCGGGCCACCGAGCCGGCTCCGCACACCGTGCGCGACCCGGCCTACGAACGCGACGACGAGGCTCTCGGCTGGGACGCCGTGTGCCCGGATCTGACAGTGGTGCCGGTCCCGGGGCACCACCTGTCGCTGCTCGACCCCCCGCACGTCGACGAGATCGCCGCCCACCTGGGGCAGCTGCTCGCCGCACCGGGCGGAACCGCCGAACCGCACTGAGGAGCCGCCATGCCGCACCGCACCGCCGGAACGTCCCGACGCGCCTTCGCCAAAGCCGCCGCGGCCACAGGACTGGCCGCCCTGTTCGGCGCCCACGCCGCGGCGACGGCCCACGCCACCGCCGCGGCCCGCGCCACCGCCACCGCGACGGGCGGGGCCGCGGCCCTGCCGGGGCCACGCACCGTCGACGTCTCCGTCTCCTCCCCCGCGCTGGGCCGCCGCGCGCCGCTGCGGCTGATCCTGCCCACCGGCTTCGACGCCCGGCCCGAGCGGACCTACCCCGTGCTGTATCTGCTGCACGGCGCCCACGACGACTACACGTCCTGGACCCGGGAGACGGACATCGAGGCCTTCACCGAGGGCCGCGACCTGATCGTGGCCATGCCCGACGCGGGTCCCACCGGCATCCCGTCCGCGTGGCGCGGCGGCCCCGACTACGAGACGTTCCAGGTGCGGGAGGTCCCGGCGCTGCTCGCCCGCGACTACCGGGCCTCCGGCGTGCGGGTCGTCGCCGGGGTCTCCACCGGGGGCTACGGGGCGATGGCGCACGCGGCACGCCACCCGGGCGCGTTCGCCGCCGCGGCCTCCTACAGCGGCATCCTCGACACCACGGCCCCCGGCGTGCCCACCCTCATGGACGCCATCGTGGCCCGCGAGAACCTGCTCCCGCCGTCCCTGTGGGGCAACCCGATCCTCAACGCACCGACCTGGCGCGACTTCAATCCGCGGGCGCGCGCTGCCGGGCTGCGGGGCACGCCCCTGTACGTGTCGAGCGGCAGTGGGGTGGTCGGCGGCTCCGGCGACTGGCTGCCCGAGGCGCTGGAGAGCACGCTGTGGCCCTCGGCGCACGGCTTCACCGGCGCGCTCGCACTCCTCGGCATCGCCGTCACCACCCACTTCTACGCGGGAGGAGGACACAGCTGGACCTACTGGCGGCGGGAGTTCACCGCCTCCTGGCCGATGCTCGCCCGTGCGCTGGGGGTGCCGGAGTGATGTCGGTGCCGCCGGGGCACGGAACGGAGCGCAGAGGTCGTCCGTCCAACACGGGACGGCCCACTCGTCCCACGGGCACCGGTGCGTGGGCGAGCCGTCTCCGGGTGAAAGGAGCGTCCGTCGTGGCTGTCCCCGCTCCGCGCGGCGAACCCGTCGAACCGCGAACCGCTCCGGTCCCGCCGGACCTCGCCGAGCTGCTGCGCGCCGATCTCGAGAACGTGGCCGACGAAGTGGAGGAAGAGGTCCGCAGACAGGTTCCCGAGTACTCGGGGCCGGCCGCCGGGGTCCAAGGTCGCCAGATCAGGTCCGGCGTGGTCCAGGCGCTCACCCTGTTCGTCGACCACATCGCAGACCCGCGGGGCCAGGACGCCGCCATCGCCGCGACGTACTACGAACTCGGCCGCGGTGAAGCGATCGAGGGACGCAGTCTGGACACGCTGCAGTCCGCGTTGCGCGTGGGCGGACTGCACGCCTGGCGGCGGCTGAGCCGCACGGCCGAGGAGGTCGGGCTGGACTCGACGGCGGTGGCCGCCCTCGGCGAACTGGCGTTCAGGACCGTGCACGAGGTCGCGGAGGCGGCCGCCGCCGGATACGCCGAGGCCAGGTCCCGCAGCGCCGACGAGCTGGAGCGACGGCGCCGGCGCCTGCTCGACCAGCTGCTGAGCGAGGGACCGGTGCCCCCCGAGACCATCCAGGAGCTGGCGCACGCCGCACGCTGGCAGATGCCCTCCCAGGTCGCGGTCGTCGTGCTCGCGACGAGCGCCGACCAGTACGCACAGGACCCGCCGCCGGCGGCGCCCGGAGCGCTGGTCGACATGGAGTCCCGGCCGCCGCGGGTGCTGGTCCCGGACCCGGAGGGCGCGGGCCGGTTCGGCGGCCGGTCGTTCGTCCTCGGTCTGCGGGGACGACCGGCGGCGATCGGTCCGACTGTCCCGGTCGCCGAGGCCGCGCACTCGCTGCACTGGGCGACGCGGGCGCTGGGGCTGATGGGCCGCGGCGTCCTGCCCCGGCAGGGTGTCGTGCGCTGCGCCGACCATCTGTCGACGCTCCTTCTGCACAGCGACGAGCCGCTCCTCGGCCACCTTGCGGCGCGCGCTCTCGCTCCCCTCGACGCCGTCTCCGAGGGGCAGCGGGCCAGGCTGGCCGAGACGCTGCTGGCCTGGCTGCTGACCGGCAGCAACGTGCCCGACGTGGCCGCCCGGCTGCACATCCACCCGCAGACGGTCCGCTACCGGCTGCGTCAACTGGAGAAGCTGTTCGGCGACTCCCTGCACGACCCCGGCGCCAGGCTGGACCTGATCCTCGCCCTGCGCTCCACGGCGGCGCACGACGGCACAGGCCGGACACTAACTTCGGAACAATAAAACGCGGGATTTCTGAATTCCCGTCCATAACACCCGTCCGGGAAACGCGAATACCTTCGGGACTGTCCTTTTCCGTAGGCGCGCAACGCGCCGCACCCTCAAAGGATCCCCATGCGTATTCGCCTCTGCCTCGCCGCACTCTCTCTCGTCGGCGGGGTCGGACTGACCGCCGTCTCGACACCCTCGGCATCCGCCGCCGCCTGCTCCGACATCGACGTCGTGGCAGCTCGCGGCACCTTCGAGCCAGGCACGCTCGGACTGATCGTCGGCGACCCGGTCTATTCGGCCCTGCAGAAGAAACTGACAGGAAAGAAGCTCTCCAGCTATGCGGTGAACTATCCCGCCGACCTTTCCCTCACCTCCGCCGCGCGGGGAAACGCCGATCTCGTGAACCACGTCAAAGCACAGGCCGCGGCCTGTCCCGCCCAGCGCTTCCTGCTGGTCGGCTATTCGCAGGGCGCCAACGTGGTCGACAACTCCCTCGGCATCAGCAGCGCCGGCGCGGTGGTGGGCAGCCCCATCGTGGCGACCCTCCCCGCGACCGTCGAGCCGAAGGTCGCCGCCGTCCTGCTGTTCGGCAACCCGATCCGGGCGCTCGGCAAGAGCGTCACCGGCGTCTACCAGAGCCGCACCATCGACTTCTGCGCCGACGGCGACCCCATCTGCGAGAACGGCGGGGACGACGTGCTGGCGCACCTCGGCTACACCTCCGACGCCGGCGCGGCGGCCGCCTTCGCCGCGAGCAGGGTCTGAACCGCCGGAACGCGGACGCACGGACGGGCCCGGGAGGTTCTCCTCCCGGGCCCGTCGTGTGCGACGGACGGTGACTGCCGTCCGGGCCCGCCGACCGTGCGGGAGACGGCGGCCGACGCCCGGACCCCGTCATGCGTACGGAGGACGGCGGCCGACGCCCGGACCCGTCGTGCGTACGGAGGACGGCGGCCGACGCCATGGCCCGACCGGCGCCGGCGTCAGCCACCTGCAACCCCGCCGACCGACCGCTACCGCGGAGCGCGGGCGAACGCGGCGAGGCTGCCGGACACCGGCTCGGGACGGCCGTCGTTCTGCACCGGCGCCGCGGTCAGCACGTCGAGATGCTGGTAGCCGGTCGCCACGACGGGATGCAGGTCGGCCGGGATGCGACCGGCGAGCAGTCCGTCGCCCGCGAGCACCGTGAGCGTCGGGTTGGCCGTCAGCCCGCCGGGATGGACGACAAGCCTCTTCACCTGGGGTGAGGTGGCCAACTGGATGTCGGAGACCAGCTTGGTCGGGAAGTACTGCTCGGTGAAGTCCAACGGCTGCTCCGCCAGACTGCGGGCCAGTTCCCGGATGTCGGTCACCTCCTTGCCCGCTCCGGTGAACGGTGTGCCGTCGGCCGACCGGTACCCGGGGTCGTCGGCGTCGCCGACGCGGTCGTAGTTCCGCCAGGTGTACAGCGGCCCGTGCGGGCGCGCGGGGATGGCCTTGTACTCGACGCCGAACAGCTGCGTCGGCTGATCGCTGCCGTTGGCGGCGGGGAAGTCCTTGTCCACGATCGGACCGCCGTCGAAGAAGCCCACGCTGCTCTGCAGGAACGCCAGCGGCACGGACTGATCGTCCATCAGCGCCCCGAGTACGGCGGCGTTGGTGAGCCGGAAGTCCTTCACGGCCGGGGAGCCGGTGAGGAAGGCCGCGGCGTCCTTCGAGAACAGGAACCGGTTGGTGGCCTCGATGTTGAGGCCGGAGGGCAGGTAGGCGGGCAGGTCCGCCTCGGCGTCGGGATCGTGCACGGTTCCCAGGCCGGCGATGGCGAGCAGGGTCATGGTCTCCGGGTTGAGCAGGACCGGCGCGGACAGCGAGCGCGGGAGCACTCCGCTGTCGAGTCCCGCCTGCACCGCCGTATAGCCGAGCCCGACGTCCGGCAGACCGGCGTCGTCGGGGATGCTGCCGCTCAGGTCGTCCAGGGAGGTGGAGACCGTCGTGTCCAGGGCGAAGTAGCCGGCGCACTGGTTCTGTCCGGCGTCGGCCGTGGTCGCGGGGTTGCCGTCGAAGTCCGCGGCGGCGAAGTACCCGGTGATCACGCCGCCGAGCGAGTGCCCGCCGCACAGCACCTTGCTCCTGCGCAGGCCGCGGTCGGGCAACTCGGCGACGAGCAGGTCGTACTGGTCCCGCACGGTCTGCTCGATGCCGAGCTTCGCCAGCCATCCGAGGTCGGCGTTGCCGGCGAACCCGTCGAAGGTCCGGCCGCCGACCTCCCGGCCGCGGTAGTAGTAGTCGACGGCCGCGTGCTGGTCGCCGGAGGCGATGCCGGTGCGGTCCTCCAGACAGTTGGAGCGCCGGTCCAGCGCCCAGAACTCGATGTGCCGCCCCTGCGCGGCGGCCTTGGCGACGGTGCCGCGGGCGACGCTGTCGAATGCTCCGGCGCCCTCCAGGATGCCCGGCTGGGCCACGAGGATCCGGTCGGCGTCCGCCGACGCGCCCGGACCGTCCGCGGAGCGGTAGCGCAGATAGGACAGCCAGTCGCAGGCCGCCGGACGTCTGCCGAAGGCCGGCGGCAACGGCGCCTTCACCCGCACCGTCGACTCGGTCACGCCGTCGGCCGGGTGCGTCGACGCCACTGGCGTCTCGACGCGCGTGCCGGCCCCCTGGGCGTTCGGGACGGCTCCGGTGAGGGCCCCGGCGGTCAGGAGCGCCGCAAGTGCGGCACCGCGCCATGTTCTGCCTCTGCCGGGACGCGTCCTCACGGGCTTCGGCGACGTCATGGACGTCATGCGCTTCATCGACGTCATGGGCTTCAGGAACGTCGTGGACTTCATGGACTTCATGGGCGGACCGTAGGGCGGCGGAGAGCGCCCTGTCGGGGAGTGCTCACAACAACGCAGGGTCCGACGGCGGCCTTGTCACCGGCCCGCAGTCACCGGCCCCGGCCCGCAGTCACCGGCCCGCGGTCACCCGCCCGCGGTCGCCGGTCGCCGCCTGTCACCCGGTCGCCTCGACCGGAGCCGCACCCCGCCGTGGCCGGTGACGCCGACCGGTGATTGGCTGGTCCCGTTCCGGCAGCCAGTCCATCCGCAGGAAGGCCCCCGCCATGAGCAATCCGCACGCACTCGAGTACAAGGTCGTCACCTTCCGGGAGTCGCTGATCGGCGACGCACTGGACAGCGACAAGCTGGAGAAGGTCCTCAACAAGCACGCCGAGGACGGCTGGGCCCTGAAGGCGATCACCTCCGCCGACGTCAAGGGCCGCATCGGGCCCGGCGCGGTCGAGGGCCTGCTCCTCACCCTGGAGCGTCCGCGCCGCTGACGACCGTGGGCCGGCCCGTCGGGTGAACGACGGGCCGACCTGACTTCCGAGTCCGCGAGGAGCGGGCCGCGCAGGTCCCCGCCTCCGCGAAGAGCGGTCCGGCCGGACTTCCGCGTCGGCGAGAGGGCCGAAGGCGGCCGGGCCGGGCCGCCACGGGTGTGCAGGGGCTAGGCGCCGCGACGGATCCGGGCCGCCTTGCGGGCCTCGGCGATCTGCCGCGCCTCGGCGGACCTGCGGGAGTCCCCGCCGACCCTCCCGGGGCGGGCGCCCATGCCGCGGAAGGGGGCCCCACCGCGCTTCGGACGCTCGGTGGAGGTTCCGCTGCCGGGGAGCGGGACACCGGAGGGAGCCTGGGCGCCGGTGATGCGGCTCAGCTCGGCCTCGCCGGAACGGATCTGCGTGATCTGCGGCCTGATGCCCGCGTCGGACATGAGGCGGGCCATGTCCCGGCGCTGGTTGGGCATCACCAGAGTGACCACGCTGCCCGACTCGCCTGCGCGGGCGGTACGTCCGCCGCGGTGCAGGTAGTCCTTGTGGTCGGCGGGCGGGTCCACGTTGACGACGAGGTCGAGGTCGTCGATGTGGATGCCCCGGGCCGCGACGTTGGTGGCCACCAGCACGGTCACATGACCGGTCTTGAACTGGGCCAGGGTGCGGGTGCGCTGGGGCTGGGACTTGCCGCCGTGCAGTGCGGCGGCCTTCACGCCGCTCCCCAGCAGGTGCCTGGTGAACTGGTCCACCGCGTGCTTGGTGTCCAGGAACATCAGCACACGTCCGTCACGCGCGGCGATCTCGGTGGCGGCGGCGTACTTGTCGGCGCCGTGCACGTGCAGCACGTGGTGCTCCATCGTGGTGACCGCGCCCGCCGAGGGGTCGACCGAGTGCACGACCGGGTCATGGAGGTACTGACGGACCAGGAGGTCGATGTTGCGGTCCAGGGTGGCCGAGAACAGCAGGCGCTGGCCGTCGGGGCGCACCTGGTCCAGGAGTTCGGTGACCTGGGGCATGAACCCCATGTCGGCCATCTGGTCGGCCTCGTCGAGGACGGTGATCTTCACCCGGTCCAGACGGCAGTCCTTGCGCTCGACAAGGTCCGCGAGGCGGCCGGGCGTCGCGACGACGACCTCGGCCCCGGCGCGCAGCGCACCGGCCTGCCGGCCGATCGACATCCCGCCGACCACCGTGGCGAGCCTCAGCTTCAGCAACCGGGCGTACGGGGTGAGCGCGTCGGTGACCTGCTGGGCCAGTTCGCGTGTGGGGACGAGGATCAGGGCCAGCGGCTTGCGCGCCTCGGCACGCTGTCCCGCCGTGCGCACCAGAAGCGCCAGGCCGAAGGCGAGCGTCTTGCCGGACCCGGTCCGCCCACGGCCGAGGACGTCGCGGCCCGCGAGGGAGTTCGGCAAGGTGGCGGCCTGGATCGGGAACGGCTCGTGCACACCGAGCTCGGTGAGCGTGTTCAGCAGTTCGGCGGGCAGGTCCAGTTCGCCGAAGGTCGCGACGGCGGGAAGGGCCGGGGTGATGGTGTCCGGCGGCGCGAACTCCCCCTGCGGTGCGGCGGGGCGACGTCCGCCGCCCGGAGCGGCGCCGGGGCGACCCCGGCCCTGCGGCCGGAAACGGTCGTTCGTGCGAGCTGAACGGCTCACGGAGAACCTTCCTCGAGGGGCACGCATCGAGGAATTCCCGACAGGCATGAGCCGGATGAATTGCAAGTACGAGCCGAATACAAGAATGACAGCGTTCCGAGACGGAACGCAGAAAGCAGGAAGCTGGGGCCCCACCGAACGGTGGGACCCCAGCTATCGCGCGCGCTTCGGCATCAGGCGGGGGTGATGTTCTCCGCCTGCGGGCCCTTCTGGCCCTGCGTGACGTCGAAGTTCACCTTCTGGCCTTCCTGGAGCTCACGGAAGCCCTGGGTGGCGATGTTCGAGTAGTGGGCGAAAACGTCGGGGCCGCCGCCGTCCTGCTCGATGAAGCCGAAGCCCTTTTCCGAGTTGAACCACTTGACGGTGCCAGTAGCCATGTCACATCTCCTTCGGGGCAGTGCCCAGAGGCCCACACCGTGTGAACCTCTTGTGTTGCCACAAATGAACCCCGTCCGGATAAGCACCGGAGATACAAAAAACGCCCCACGGCTACGGCCGTAGAGGCACTTGAAGATTCGGGAACCACAACTGCAACTAGGTCCAGACTACCACGGCCTGTACAAACGCACTACCTTTCACCGCGCGTCGCGCGTGCCGCGCCTGCCCCGTTGACCGCAGGGACCCATTGACCGCAGGGGCTGCGCAGGGGCCGCACGAATTGCAGAGGCTGCACGGATCACAAGGGCCGCACGGATCAAAGGGGCCGTACGAGCCCCCATGGGAGCTGCGGCCCATCAGCGCCGGGGGCCCCTCGGCTCGGGAGGCCGTCCGGGGCGGCTCAGTGCCCGAGGAAGCTCAGACGCACCTGGCGGTCCGCGTGGTCGCGGTTCGTGTCCACCAGGCACACGGACTGCCAGGTGCCGAGTTCCAGCCTCCCGTCCACGACCGGCAGGGTCGCGTGCGGCGGGACCAGGGCCGGCAGCACGTGGTCGCGGCCGTGGCCGGGACTTCCGTGCCGGTGCTGCCAGCGGTCGTCGGCCGGCAGGAGCGTGTGCAGGGCGGTCAGCAGGTCGTCGTCGCTGCCGGCGCCCGTCTCCATGATCGCGACGCCGGCCGTGGCGTGCGGCACGAAGACGTTCAGGAGGCCGTCGCGGCCGTCGGCCGCCTCGCGCAGGAACGCCTCGCAGTCTCCGGTGAGGTCGACGACACTCTCCCGGGAGCCGGAGGACACATGGAGGACTCGGGTGGTGAACGCGTCTGACATGCCCTCCATCCTGACGCATGAGCAGGATGCGCACGCGCCTGACGGAGGTCGCCGGCGCTCCGGGAAGATCCACGCCTGCCGCGCCGTTGGTAGAAGCGTGAACGATGTGCGTGAGGTCGAGGTGGTCGTCATCGGGGCGGGTCAGGCCGGTCTGGCCGGGGCCTATCACCTGCGGCGCAGCGGTTTCGAGCCGGAGCGCGACTTCGTGGTGCTCGACCACGCCCCCGCGCCGGGAGGCGCCTGGCAGTTCCGCTGGCCGTCGCTGACCTACGGCAAGGTGCACGGGATGCACGCACTGCCGGGCATGGAACTGACGGGCGCGGATCCGTCCCGGCCGTCTTCCGAGGTGGTAGCCGAGTACTTCGACGCCTATGAGCGCGGCTTCGACCTGCGTGTGCGGCGGCCCGTGGACGTGAAGGCCGTACGGGAAGGCGTCGACGGACGGCTGCTGGTCGAGACCTCCGACGGCACCTGGTCCACGCGGGCGCTGATCAACGCTACCGGCACCTGGGACCGGCCGTTCTGGCCGCGCTATCCGGCTCAGGAGACCTTCCGCGGACGGCAGCTCCACACCGCTCGGTACCCGGGTCCCGAGGCGTTCGCCGGACAGCGGGTCGTCGTGGTGGGCGGCGGCGCGTCCGGCACGCAGCACCTGTTGGAGATCGCACCGTACGCGGCCGCCACCACGTGGGTGACACGCCGGCCTCCGGTCTTCCGCGAGGGACCGTTCGACGAGGGCGCGGGCCGTGCCGCCGTCGCGCTCGTGGAGGAGCGGGTGCGGCAGGGGCTGCCCCCGAAGAGTGTGGTCTCGGTGACCGGGCTGCCGCTGAACGACGCGATCCGGCAGGGGCTGGCCGACGGGGTGCTGGACCGGCTGCCCATCTTCGACCGGATCACCCCGGACGGCGTGGAGTGGGACGACGGCCGGCGGGTCGCCGCCGACGTGATCCTGTGGGCGACCGGCTTCCGGGCGGCGGTCGACCATCTCGCGCCGTTGCGGCTGCGGGAGCCGGGCGGCGGGATCCGTGTCGAGGGCACGCGCGCGGTCGCCGATCCACGCGTCCACCTCGTCGGCTACGGACCGTCGGCCAGCACCATCGGCGCCAACCGGGCCGGACGCGCCGCCGTACGGGACGTCCGGCGGCTGCTGGCGCGCGAGCCGGTCGCCGCCTGACGGCCCGCCGGGCGCCCGGCAGCGGCTCCGGTCAGCTCATCCCTCGTCCCTCATCCCGCAGCCGCCGAAGTGCTGCTCGGGGTCTTCGCAGGGCTCGTCTGCGGAGTCGCCCGAGGGCTCTGCAGGCGGTTGAACTCGGCGACGTTGCGCTGGTGCTCCGCGAAGCTGGACGTGAAGCGCGTGTCGCCGGGCCTGACCGTGACGAAGTACAACCAGTCACCCGGGGTCGGGCTGACGGCGGCACGCATCGCCTCCTCGCCGGGGTTGTCGATCGGAGTGGGCGGCAGACCCATGCGCTGGTAGGAGTTGTAGGGGCTCTCGATGCGGGTGTCGCTCTCGGTCGTCTTCAGGGTGGAACGGTTCAGCGCGTAGTTGATCGTCGAGTCCATCTGCAACGGCATCCCGCGCTCGAGGCGGTTGTACACGACCCGCGCCACCTTGCCCATGTCCGCCTTGGTGGCGGCCTCGGCCTGGACGAGGCTCGCGACGGTGACCGCCTGATAGACGTTCAGCGCGTTGCGCTGGGCGCCGGCCGCGACGGGCGCTCCGTTGAACCTCTTGTTCGCGGTGTCGACCATGTACGTGAGCAGCGTCCGCGGCGTCGACTTCCCGTCCAGCGGATAGGTCGCCGGGAAGAGGTAGCCCTCGGGGTTGCCCGCGGCGTCGTTCGGCAGCTTCAGACCGGCCCCCGGCAGCGCCCTGCCGGTGGTGCCGGGGGGCAGGGCGAGCGCCTTGTCCACGGCCTCGTAGACCTGGCTCGCCCGCCAGCCCTCGGGGATCACCAGGGTCGGCGGCGCCTTGGCCGCCTTCTCCTGCGGCGTCTCGACGCTCAGCAGCGGCACCGCCACGGCGGCGCCGGCCACGACGGCTCCGGTCGCGATGAGGACGAGACGGCCCCGGCGCGTCAGTCGAATCGTGCTCCGTGGCGGAGTGTTCATCTGCATGCGGGCACGGTAACCCCGATAGCGTCACAAACTTCGCATAACCGGGCATATTTTCATCTTGTCGGCTCCAGTCGGGTGTCTCGGCGCAGCAGGGCCGCGTACCGGCCGTCCAGCGCCGACAGCTCCTCGTGCGTGCCCCGTTCGGCCACCTGACCGGAGTCGAGGACGACGATCTGGTCGGCGCCCCGAACGGTGGACAGGCGGTGGGCGATGGTGAGCGTGGTGCGGTTGGCCGAGAGCGCGTCGATGGCCTTCTGGACCGCGTGCTCCGTGCGGGTGTCCAGAGCGCTGGTCGCCTCGTCCAGGATCAGCACCGGCGGATCGCGCAGAATCGTGCGGGCGATCGCCAGGCGCTGCTTCTCGCCTCCGGAGAACCGGTGACCGCGTTCGCCGACGACCGTGTCGTACCCGTCGGGCAGTGCCGCGATGTGGTCGTGGATCTGCGCCGCTCGCGCCGCCGCGTACAGCTCCTCGTCGGTGGCGTCCGGCTTGGCGAAGCGCAGGTTGTCGCCGACCGTCGCGTGGAAGAGGTACGTCTCCTGCGAGACGACGCCGACCGCGCGGGCGAGCGTGTCGAAGTCGAGGTCGCGCACGTCGACGCCGTCGAGGGTTACCCGGCCTCCGGTCACGTCGTACAGACGCGGCACCAGATAGCCGAGCGTGGACTTGCCGGCGCCCGTCGGACCGACGACGGCGAGGCTTCCGCCGGCCGGGACGGTGACGTCGACGCCGTCGAGGACGGGCTCGCCCTTGCCCTCGTACCGGAAAGTGACGTTCTCGAAGCGGATCTCGCCCTTGACGTGGTCGAGGTGGACCGGCTCCTCGCGCTCGGTGATGTCCACGGGCAGGTCGAGGTACTCGAAGATGCGCTGGAAGAGCGCCAGGGAGGTCTGGATCTGCACGCCGGTCGACAGCAGGCTGACCGCGGGCCGGAACAGGCCCTGCTGGAGGGAGACGAAGGCGACGACGGTGCCCAGCGACACGTCGGGGCCGCCGACCTGGAGCGTCACGCCCGCCGACCAGTAGATGACGGCCGGCATGGCGGACATGACGATACCGATCACGGCCATGCGCCAGCGGCCGGCCATGTTCGACCGCACCTCGAGATCGACGAGCTGCTCCGACTCCGCCGCGAAGGACCGGGTGAGCGAGTCCGCGCGGCCCATGGTGCGGCCCAGCAGGATGCCGCTGACCGACAGCGACTCGGTGACCGTGGCGGCCATCGCGGCCATCTGCTTCTGACGCTGGGTGGTGATCTTCTTGCGTTCGTTGCCGACGCGGCGGCTGATCCACACGAAGACGGGCAGCAGGACCAGCGAGACGACCGTCAACCGCCAGTCCAGCGCGATCATCGCGATGATCGTGGCGACCACGCTGGTGAAGTTGGAGACCAGGGACGTGGCGGTCGAGGTGACGGTGGCCTGCATACCGCCGATGTCGTTGGCGATGCGGGACTGCACCTCGCCGGTACGCGTGCGCGTGAAGAAGGCGAGGGACATGCGCTGCAGGCGCCCGTAGACGGCCGTGCGCAGGTCGTGCATGACGCGCTGACCCACCGTCGTGGAGATCAGCGTCTGCAGGACGCCGAAGACTCCGCTGAGGAGGGCGCTGAAGATCATGCCGAGGGCGAGCAGGCTCAGCAGACCGGTGCGCCCCTCGGGGATGGCGACGTCGAGCGTCTCCTTCAGCAGGAACGGGGTGGCCACGGCCACCAGCGACGAGGCGGCGACCAGGAGGCCGACCACCGCGAGGCGGGCACGGTAGGGCTTGAAGAGTCTGAGGATGCGGCGCACCTGCCGGGGCTGATCGGGCGCGGCGCCGGGCGAGGGGGTCCAGTCGATGTGGTCGCGGGGCATGGCTCCTACGGAGGGTGAGACGGTGAGGACTGACGGAGCATAGCTCATTGTTACCTATACTCACAATGAACGGCGTCCTGATATTGTTCCCTCATGACCACCCCCGATTCCGACGGCCTGCTCGCCGAGCAGCTGCTGCGGCTCACGCGTCGGGTGCACCGCATCCAAAAGCGCCATCTGCAGCAGAGCGGGCTCGGCGTCACCCCGGCCCAGTCCCGGTTGCTGCGCACCCTGGCGCACTGCGACGCACCACCGCGCATGGCCGACCTCGCCGCGCGACTGGAGGTGGTGCCCCGGGCCGTCACGACACTGGTCGACGGGCTGGAGGCGAGCGGCAAGGTGCGGCGGGCGCCCGACCCCACCAACCGCCGGGTCATCAGGATCGAGCTCACCGACGACGGCCGCACGGCCCTGCGGGAGCTGCAAGGCGCGAAGAGGTCCGCCGCGGAGGAGATCCTGGATCCGCTGACGGACCTCGAGCGCCAAGTCCTGAGCGGACTGCTGGACGCTCTGGTGGGCGCGGGCGATCCCGCGGAACCCGGGCACGGGGCACCCCATACGGGGCGAACCCCGGGTCGGACCTGCTGAACGACGCCCGAACGGGCCGCGGCCGTCCCTCCGTCAGTCTCGGAGGAACGGCCGCGGCCCGTGGCTGAGCCGCCGTGCGTCAACTGTTCTCGGAGGCGGGCTCCTTGCCGAGCAGCGGCGCAGCGGCCACGACCGGGACGCCGCCGGACGCCGCCGGACTCACGGAACCCGCCCGACTCACCGACAACGCCGGGCTCACCGAGCCTGCCGGGCTCGCGACGCCCTCACTCGCCTCCGGATCCGCCGGCTCCTCTTCGGCCTCGGCGACGACCTCGCCGTCCAGGACCTTCCTCGCCAGCTCCACGTCGAGCGCGCCCTCCCAACGGGAGACGGCGAAGACCGCCACACAGTTGCCGAGGAGGTTGGTCACGACACGCATCGAGTCCATGATGCGGTCGACCCCCAGCAGCAGGGCCACGGCGCCGGCGGGGATGGCCCCCAGCGAGGAGGCGGTCGCGGACAGGGCGAGGAAGGCCGACCCCGGGATGCCGGCCATGCCCTTGCTGGTGAGCATCAGGACCAGGATCACGGTGATCTGCTGGCTCAGACTGAGGTCCACGCCGACGGCCTGCGCGATGAACAGCGTGCCGATGGACAGGTACAGCGACGCGCCGTCGAGGTTGAAGGAGTACCCCGTCGGCAGTACCAGGCCCACGGCGTCCTCGCGGGCGCCCGCCTTACGCAGCTTCTGCATCACGCGCGGCATGACGGACTCGGTGGAGGCCGTGCCGAGCGCGAGCAGCAGCTCCTCGCGGATGTAGCGCAGGAACTTCCACAGGCTCAGCCCCGTGACCAGGCGCAGGGCGACCGCCAGCAGCGTCACGAACAGCGCCGCGGCCGCGTAGCACAGGATGATCAGCTTGCCGTAGGTCTCGATCACACCGAGGCCGTAGTTGCCGATCAGGACGGCCATCGCGCCGAACACGGCGATCGGCGCGAGCCGCATGACGAAGCCGACGATCGCGAAGATGATCTCCTGCGCCTGCTCGATGGCCGGCAGCACCTTGGGCACCTTGGTGTGGCCGAGGTGGAGCAGCGCGGCGCCCACCAGACAGGCCAGGACGAGCACTTGGAGCAGGGAGTTCTCCGCGAAGGCGCCGACGAAGCTGGTGGGCAGCGAGTGCACGATGAACTCGGTGGTCGTCGGCAGCGAGCCGCCGCCCGTCTTGGCGTCCACCGCCGAGGCGTCGAGTGTCGCCGGGTCGACGTTCATCCCCGAGCCCGGCCGGACGACGTTGGCGGCCAGCAGCCCGATCAGCAGCGCGAGCGTGCTCGCGACCTCGAACCAGATCAGGGCCTTGAGCCCGATACGGCCGAACGCCTTCAGGTCACCGGCTTTGGCGATGCCGACGACGACCACGCAGAACACCAGGGGCGAGATGATCGTCTTGATCAGCCGCGTGAAACCGTCGCCGAGCGGCTGCAGGTCCGTGGCCACACCGGGCCAGAGTTTTCCGACGACGACGCCGAGCACGAGTGCGCAGGCGACCTGCGCGAAGAGAGAGGTACGCAGTATGCGTGCGACGCGTCGCGACGGGGACGGGACGGGCGGCGGCACGGGCACTCCTAAGGGCGCGACGGCACACAGAAGCGGGGACGGAGACTTCTGCGATACGGAAAGCGGATTCCGTAGCGATTACTCTGGAGGCCATGCCGGCAGCGCACAAGACCACCGTGTTGCCGATCTGTAAATCTGGTCGCCCGTGACGCATCGCATGCCCGGCGTTCAGGAGCCCCGGCGATCCCCGTCAACACCCCCTGCCGCGCCGCCGTTCGAATGTCGTGGCAGCTCGTGGAGCCCTACGGCAGCCCGCCCTCAGGGGCGCTACGCCTCCAACGCGGCCCTGTCCCCCATGACCACCACGGGACGCCGGTCCGGGTCGAGCGTGCGCAACAGGTACTCCATGGCGGCCCTGGACAGGCTGACGCAGGCCGACGTTCCGCTTCCGTGGTCCATGTGCAGCCAGATGCCGCCGCCCTTCTCCTCACCCTCGGGCCGCTTCGGATCGTTCGGCGGGGCACCCTTGACGCGGTTGTAGTCGATGGCGATGACGTAGTCGAAGTCGTGCCAGTGCGAACGCGCCCACCAGCGCGGCGCCGCGAAAGCTGCGGAACGCGTGTACGGGAGTCCGCTCCCCGGGTCGGCCAGGACGCCGCCCGCGTCGGTGAGGGTGAACACGCCGACCGGGCTGCGGTTGTCGCCGGCCCGGTGCCGCAGGGTCCACCCCTTCTTGCCGTTGTGCCCCGGCCAGCTTCGGACGCGCACCCAGTTCGGGCCATGCTCGGCATAGAGGACGACGGTGGAGTCGGCGGAGTCCCTCCCGTCGCCGTAGACCGCCACGACCTGACGCGTACCTGTGGGAATCCGCCCCCGCAACCGGCTCCCGACGCCCGGGATCCGGGATGCGGCGATCACCTTCGGCGGGACGTCACCACCGCCGCCGCTCCCGTCGCCCCCGTTCCCACCGGTCGGGCCGCCACCGGTCGGATCGCCGCACGCGGCCAGCGCCGCGAGCAGGAGAGCGCAGACCGCCGAGACGGTTCCCGTGCGCCGCACTTCGCCATGTCGCATCGGGCCATGCTCGCATCACTTTCCGGACTTTCCTGGAAGGTTACGGACATCGTGACTCCATCGGACGGCTGCCGGATTCTGCCGCCGCCACGGAAAACCGGTTGATTCTGACCACCGCGCGCCGTCAACCTTGCACGGTTTGCTGCCGCTCCCCGCAAACCCGTCCGTCGCCTTCTCCGGTTCCCCCTCCCCCCTCCCCCCGCCCCTCCCTCCCTTTCCCCCTCTGACTCGAGCCACTGGGACGTCATGCAGATCCAAGACCTTCCGTATCCCGACCCAGGTGTGCCGGACGTGCGCTCGGGCCCCCGCTTCCTGTGGTGGCTCGGCCGCAACCAACTGGGCGGCCAGCTCAAGGCCCTGGCCTGGGGCCTGCTGCACTTCGTCGCCGTCTCCGCGCAGCCGTTCTGCGTCGGCTTCGCCGTCGAGGCCGTCGTCGACCGCTCCGGAACCCGACTGGCCCTCACCGGCGGGGTGATGGCCCTGTGCGGCGCCGCCACCGCGATCGGCGACACCTTCCTGCACCGCGCCGCCGTCACCAACTGGATCACCGCCGCCGCACGGGTCCAGCAGCTGCTCGCCCACAAGGCCTCCCACCTCGGCTCCGCGCTGACCCGGCGCGTCGCGGCCGGCGAGGTCGTGGCGGTCTCCACGGGCGACGTCGAGAAGATCGGCTGGTTCGTGGAGGCCGTGTCCCGCTTCACCGCGGCGGCGATCACGGTGCTTCTGGTCTGCGTCGCCCTGGTCGTCTACCAGCCGGCGCTCGGCATCGTGGTCGCCGTGGGCCTGCCCGCTCTGGCCCTGGCGGCCCTGCCCCTGCTGCCCAGGGCGACGCAACGGGCGGACTTCCAGCGCGAGAAGGCCGGACGGGCCACCGAACTCGCCTCGGACACCGTCGCCGGCCTGCGGGTGCTGCGTGGCATCGGCGGCGAGGAACTGTTCCTCGACCGCTACCGCAGCGCCTCGCAGGAGGTCCGGCACGCGGCTGTGCGCAGCGCTCGCATGTGGTCGCTGATCAGCGCCATCCAGGTGCTGATGCCGGGCCTGCTGCTGATCGCGGTCGTCTGCTACGGCGTCCACCTGGCCCGCGAGGGCCGCATCTCCGTCGGCGAACTCGTCACCGTCTACAGCTCCGTGATGGTCCTGGCCTACCCGCTCAGGCACTTCGAGGAGATCGCGATGGCCTACTCGTTCTCCCGTCCGTCGGCGACCCGGGCCGCGGGCGTGCTGTCCCTGGAGCGGGCCAAGGACATCGACGGTTCGCGGCCGGACGAGGCACCTACTGGTGATCTGTACGACCCGGCCACCGGTCTCCTCGCCCCGGCCTCACAGCTGACCGCCGTGGTGTGCGGCGACCCGGACGCGGCCGGACGACTGGCGGAACGCCTCGGCGGACACCCCCCGCAGGACGGCCCGTCGGTCCTGCTCGGCGGTGTCCCGCTGGACGAACTGCCGTTGGGCTCCGCGCGTTGCGCAGTCCTCGTCCAGGACAAGGACCCCGTGCTGCTCTCCGGTTCGCTGCGCAACCTGCTCGACGTGCCCGCCTCCGGCGCGGTCGACACGCAGGCCGCACTGGCCGCCGCCCAGTGCGGCGACGTCCTCGAGGCGCTCGTCCAGGGCTCGTTCGACGCCGACGACCCGATGGACGCCCGCATCACCGAACGCGGCCGGTCGCTGTCCGGCGGGCAGCGCCAACGCCTCGCGCTGGCCCGCTCGTTGTACACGGACCCCGAGGTCCTCGTCCTCGACGAGCCGACCTCCGCCGTCGACTCGCACACCGAGGCCCGGATCGCCGAGAGCATGCGCGACCTGCGGGAGGGCCGCACGACCGTCGTATTCACCTCTTCTCCGCTGCTGCTGGACCGGGCCGACCGGGTCGTTCTCGTGCACGAGGGCGAGGCCGTCGCGATCGGTGCGCACCGCGAACTGCTGCTCTCCGAGCCCCGGTACCGGGCCGTGGTGACCCGGGAGACCGACGAGGAGGCGGCCGGGGAACCGGGCCCCGTCTCCGTGGCAGGCGGAGCTCCGAACACGGAGAAGGCCGCCCTGAGCGATGTGTTGAAGGACCTGGAAGCCGACGAGCTCGCATGCGACGAGCTCGAAGAGATCGAGGAGACGGCATGATCGGCGTGGCGCCGCCCGCCTACGACCCGGCAGCACCGACGACGGCGAACACCCTGCCCGTCGGGGCCCGCGCGACCGTACGCGCCTACGTGGCCGAACT
This sequence comes from Streptomyces sp. SAS_272, assembly GCF_052543235.1. Lineage (NCBI taxonomy): Bacteria > Bacillati > Actinomycetota > Actinomycetes > Kitasatosporales > Streptomycetaceae > Streptomyces > Streptomyces sp. SAS_272. The sequence continues at coordinate 55,161 of NZ_JBMNDR010000017.1, forward strand.
CCTGCGCCGGCACCGGCGCGCCTTCCTGCTCCTCCTGCTCGTCAACACGGTCGCCACGGTCGCCTCCATGGTCGGCCCCTGGCTGCTCGGCGACACCGTGGAGCGACTGTCGGACGGAGCACGAGAACTGCACCTCGGGCTCACCGCAACGCTGTTCGTGCTCGCCCTGGCCGTCCAGGCCGCCTTCGTACGGCAGGTACGGCTGCGCGGCGCGATGCTCGGCGAACGGATGCTGGCCGACCTGCGCGAGGACTTCCTCGTCCGGTCGGTCCGGCTGCCGCCCGGCGTGCTGGAGCGGGCCGGGACGGGCGACCTGCTGTCCCGCATCACCACGGACATCGACCGGCTGGCCAACGCGATGCGGGAGGCCGTGCCCCAGCTGACGATCGGCGTGATGTGGGCCTTGCTGCTGCTCGGCGGGCTCGTGGTCACCTCGCCGCCGCTGGCGCCGGCGGTGCTGATCGCGGTGCCGCTGCTGGTCGCCGGATGCCGCTGGTACTTCAAGCGGGCGCCGGCGGGCTACCGCTCCGAGGCCGCCGGGTACGCGTCGGTGGCCGCCGCCCTCGCCGAGACCGTGGACGCGGGCCGCACCGTCGAGGCGCACCGTCTCGGCGAGCGCCGCATCGCTCTCTCGGAGCAGCGCATCCAACAGTGGACCGCCTGGGAGCGCTACACGCTGTGGCTGCGGTCCGTGCTCTTCCCGGTGATCAACATGGTGCACGTCACCGTGCTCGGCTCGGTGCTCATGCTCGGCGGGGCGTTCGTGCTGCAGGGCTGGATCGATGTCGGTCAGTTGACGACAGGCGCGCTGCTCGCGCAGATGCTCGTCGACCCCGTGAACCTCATCCTGCGCTGGTACGACGAGCTCCAGGTGGCCCAGGTGTCGCTGGCGCGCCTCGTCGGCGTCCGCGACATCGAGCCGGACGCCGGGGACACCGAGGTGACGCCGGACGGGCGCGACGTGCTCGCCCACCAGGTCCACTTCGGCTACCGGGAGGGCGTCGACGTGCTGCGCAAGGTGTCCCTCGAGGTGTCCCCCGGCACCCGGCTGGCCCTGGTCGGCCCGTCCGGCGCGGGCAAGTCCACCCTGGGCCGGCTGCTCGCCGGGATCTACGCGCCCCGCGACGGCCGGATCACGCTGGGGGGCGCCGAGCTGTCGCAGATGACCGCCGAACGCGTCCGCTCGCATGTGGCGCTCGTGAACCAGGAGCACCACGTCTTCGTCGGCTCCCTGCGCGACAACCTCCGGCTCGCCCGCACCGGCGCCGAGGACGCCGAACTGTGGACGGCCCTGGGCGCCGTCGACGCGGACGGCTGGGCGCGGGCCCTGGACGACGGTCTCGACACCGAGGTCGGCTCCGGCGGCGTCCTGCTCACACCGGCGCAGGCCCAGCAGATCGCGCTGGCCCGGCTGGTGCTGGCGGACCCGCACACGCTGGTCCTGGACGAGGCGACCTCGCTGCTCGACCCCCGCGCCGCACGCCACCTCGAGCGGTCCCTGGCCCGCGTCCTGGAGGGCCGCACGGTGGTCGCCATCGCCCACCGTCTGCACACCGCGCACGACGCCGACGTCATCGCCGTCGTCGAGAACGGCCGGATCAGCGAGCTCGGCAGCCATACGGAGCTCGTCGCGGCGGACGGGGCCTACGCGGCCCTGTGGCGTTCGTGGCACGGGTGAGGGCATACGGGAGAGCGCACGGGTGAGGGCGAAACGCGTCCCGCCCGGGTGACCACTGCCGCCGCGGTACGGGGACCGGCGGGCGCCCGTGGTACCCGCGGCGCGGCGGGCGCAGGCAGCGGTTGCGCCCTCATCGAAGGCGCCGGGCTTCGCGCGAGCACTCGCTGATCGCGGGCCCGGCGCGCCCGCCGTGTCGCCACGGGAACGGTGGCGCGGCGAGCGCTCTGGCGTTGCGGGGAACCGATCAGGGGTGGAACGCTGGATACCGGCACCCGCGCGGGCGACCGTCGGGATCCATCCGGAAAGACACGACGAGACCGGCCGGTGCCCCGTGCGGCGGCAGCCCGTCGCCGACCGCGGTGAGAACGGGCCCGTCACCCCCTGGAGGTAGCCGTGACCAGCGCCGACGGATGGGGAGACGATGTCTACCAGCCCGACTCCTCCGACATCCAGGACGACGCGGGGCTGCTCGACGCGGAGGACACCCTGGAAGACGACGGTGTCGACGACCCGCTCGACCGCGGCTGGTCCCCACCGGACCGCCCCTGGGCTGTGGAGCACGACGGGGTGACCGCCGCGGAGCGCCGCCGGGGCGAGACTCTGGACCAGCGGCTCGCGGAGGAGCGCCCCGACCTCGGCGTACCCGACGGGGACGGTCTGGGGGACTGCGACGGCACCGACGGGGAACTCCTCGACAACGAGGTCGGAGCCGCACGCTCCGGCCGGCTCGTGGCGCCCGACGAAGGAGCCCACGAGGACGAGGAGAGCGCGCTGGTCGCCACGGACGTGGGCATCGACGGGGCGGCCGCGTCGGCGGAGGAGGCCGCGATGCACATCGTCGACGAGGACGCGCTGTCCGGTTGACCCCCGCCCGGCCGGCCCGGCCGTTCCCGGCGGGTCGCCACGACCGCCATCGCCACCGCACGAGGAGCACTCATGCAGCAGGACCAGCAGCCCGACTACCACCCGGTCGTCTTCCGTGACCGCACCGCCGGCTACGCCTTCCTTACCCGGTCCACCGCGACCAGCGAGCAGACGATCGAGTGGGACGACGGCGAGACCTACCCGGTGGTCGACGTGGAGATCTCCTCGGAGAGCCACCCCTTCTACACCGGCAAGTCGCGCACCGTGGACACCGAGGGTCGCGTCGCCCGCTTCGAGCGCCGCTACGGCGACGGCGGGGAGATGACCTGAGCGGACGCGGCCGGCACCGGCTCCACAGCCGGTGCCGCGGCCGGCCGTCCCGGCGGAGCTGCGGGTCAGATGTAGTTGAGGGGGGCTG
>NZ_JBMNDR010000017.1:58130-109572 GCF_052543235.1 Streptomyces sp. SAS_272
GGCTGCCCCCCCCACTCCCCCGAGCACCATGAACACGGGCATCAGCACCTTCAGCTCGACCCAGCTGCCCGCCCGGAACCGCATCGCCTTGGGCGGACCGATCGGGTACCAGCGCTTGCGCCCGATCGGGATGGGCCACAGCACCGGACAGCCCGAGACGGTCAGGGCGTCCCCGATGTCGTGGACCAGTGCGCCGAGCACGATGGGCAGCCCCAGCCACAGGTACTCCTGGCCGGGCTGGGTGAACAGCCAGTCCGCGCCGTTTCCGGGCTTGTCCAGGACACCGGCCAGGATCCACGCGCTGGTCGCGGCGAGCAGCCACACCAGGACGTCGCTGCTGGAGCCCCGGGCGGCCCGCCACAGCAGGCCCTCGATCGCCAGCACCATGTGCACGAACAGGAGCCCCAGCACCGCCCAGCGGCCACCCGTGATCGCCAGCGCCGATGCGCCCGCGCCGATCATGACCGCCCACAGCCAGGTGTGCGTGAGCGTGCGGTGCCCACCGGAGCGGCGCGGGTCGCCCTGCTTCCTCGTGGACTTGTAGGCGGCGTAGGAGAGCTTGTCGACGATCTCGCACAGCCAGCGTGAGACGGGACCGAAGGACCGGGAGATCGTGGCGGCCTTGTGGTCGAGATCCGGCGCGAGCGCGGCGCCGGCGCAGATCAGCGCACCGGCGAGCAGGACCGGCCAGGGCATCGTGTGTCCGGCCGCGGCCGCGGCCGCACCGACGCCGAGCCAGGCGGCGGCGCCCGACAGTGAGTGTGCTGGTCCCATCATGGCCCTTGCCCGCCCTATCCCTCATGTGCCGCTGTCCAGTTGACCGGGTGCGATGACGCTCCGTCGGCGACACAGCGTAGCTGCCGTGATCTTCGGGTCGGCATCCGATTCCCCTCTCAGGACCGGGGGCAGGCAAGATGGGGTCGTGACCCTCATCGATCAGCTGCCGCCGACCGCAGATCCCGACGCCCTGTACGAAGCCTTCGAGTCCTGGGCGCAGGAGCGCGGTCTGGCGCTCTACCCCCATCAGGAGGAGGCGCTGATCGAGGTGGTCTCCGGGGCGAACGTGATCGTCTCGACGCCCACCGGCTCCGGCAAGAGCATGATCGCCGCGGCTGCGCACTTCGCGGCCCTCGCCCGCGACGAGGTCACCTTCTACACGGCTCCGATCAAGGCACTGGTGTCGGAGAAGTTCTTCGAGCTGTGCAAGATCTTCGGCACGGAGAACGTCGGCATGCTCACCGGCGACGCGTCCGTGAACTCCGACGCCCCGGTCATCTGCTGCACCGCCGAGGTGCTCGCCTCGATCGCGCTGCGCGACGGCAAGCAGGCGGACGTCGGCCAGGTCGTCATGGACGAGTTCCACTTCTACGCCGAGGGCGACCGGGGCTGGGCCTGGCAGATCCCCATCCTGGAACTGCCGCAGGCGCAGTTCGTGCTCATGTCGGCGACACTGGGCGACGTGTCCTTCTTCGAGAAGGATCTCGCCCGGCGCACCGGCCGCCCCACGGCGGTGGTCCGCTCGGCGACCCGGCCCGTGCCGCTGTCCTACGAGTACCGGTACACCCCGATGACGGAGACCCTCACCGACCTGCTGGACACCCGGCAGGCGCCCGCCTACATCGTGCACTTCACCCAGGCGCAGGCGGTGGAGCGGGCGCAGGCGCTGATGAGCATCAACATGTGCTCGCGTGAGGACAAGGAACGGATCGCCGATCTGATCGGCAACTTCCGCTTCAGCACCAAGTTCGGCCAGAACCTCTCGCGTTACGTGCGGCACGGCATCGGCGTCCACCACGCCGGCATGCTGCCGAAGTACCGGCGCCTGGTGGAGAAACTCGCCCAGGCCGGTCTGCTGAAGGTCATCTGCGGCACGGACACGCTCGGCGTCGGCGTCAACGTGCCCATCCGGACGGTGCTGTTCACCGCCCTCACCAAGTACGACGGCAACCGGGTGCGGACACTGCGGGCCCGTGAGTTCCACCAGATCGCGGGGCGGGCCGGCCGCGCCGGTTTCGACACGGCGGGGCTGGTGGTGGCGCAGGCGCCCGAGCACGTCATCGAGAACGAGAAGGCCCTCAGCAAGGCCGGCGACGACCCGAAGAAGCGCCGCAAGGTGGTGCGCAAGAAGGCCCCGGAAGGATTCGTGGGCTGGACGGAGAACACCTTCGACAAGCTCATCGAGTCCGATCCTGAGCCGCTGACGTCCCGCTTCCGGGTCACGCACACGATGCTGCTGTCCGTGATCGCCCGCCCCGGGAACGCGTTCGCGGCGATGCGGCACCTGCTGGAGGACAACCACGAGCCGCGCAGGCAGCAACTGCGCCACATCCGGCGCGCCATCGCGATCTACCGGTCGTTGCTGGACGGCGGCGTCGTGGAGAAGCTCGACGAGCCGGACGCCTCCGGCCGTGTCGTCCGCCTCACCGTGGATCTGCAGCAGGACTTCGCGCTGAACCAACCGCTGTCCACCTTCGCACTGGCCGCGTTCGAGCTGCTGGACCCGGAGTCGCCCTCCTACGCCCTCGACATGGTCTCCGTCGTGGAGTCCACGCTGGACGACCCGCGCCAGATCCTGGCCGCCCAGCAGAACAAGGCGCGCGGCGAGGCGGTTGCCGCGATGAAGGCGGACGGCGTCGAGTACGAGGAGCGCATGGAGCGCCTCCAGGACGTCTCGTACCCGAAACCGCTGGAGGAGCTGCTCTTCCACGCGTACGACACCTACCGCAAGAGCCACCCGTGGGTGGGCGACCATCCGCTGTCGCCGAAGTCCGTCATCCGTGACATGTACGAGCGCGCCATGTCGTTCACCGAGCTGGTCTCCCACTACGAGCTGGCCCGCACGGAGGGCATCGTGCTGCGGTACCTGGCCGGCGCCTACAAGGCCCTCGACCACACCGTCCCGGACGATCTGAAGTCCGAGGACCTGCAGGATCTGATCGCGTGGCTCGGCGAGATGGTGCGCCAGGTGGACTCCAGCCTGCTGGACGAGTGGGAGCAGCTCGCCAACCCGGAGGAGATGACCGCCGAGGAGGCGCAGGAGAAGGCCGACGAGGTCAAGCCGGTCACGGCGAACGCGCGTGCCTTCCGGGTCCTGGTCCGCAACGCGATGTTCCGCCGTGTCGAGCTCGCCGCGCTCGACCGCGTCGCCGAACTCGGCGAGCTGGACGCGGAGGCCGGTTGGGACGCCGACGCCTGGGGCGAGGCGATGGACAAGTACTGGGACGAGTACGACGACCTCGGCACCGGCCCCGACGCGCGGGGGCCCAAACTGCTCGTCATCCAGGAGGAGCCGCAGAACGCGCTGTGGCGCGTCCGTCAGATCTTCGACGACCCCAACGACGACCACGACTGGGGCATCAGCGCGGAGGTCGATCTCACGGCCTCCGACGCCGAGGGCCGCGCGGTCGTCCGCGTCACGTCCGTCGGCCAGTTGTGAGCGCAGCGGCGGCCGCCGCCGCGGGAACCGGACCAGGCACAGCACAGGGCACAGGAGAAGCGCACCGATGACGAATCCGGCCGAGAGACTCGTCGACCTGCTCGACCTGGAGCAGATCGAGGTCAACATCTTCCGGGGCCGCAGCCCGCACGAGTCCCTCCAGCGGGTCTTCGGCGGCCAGGTGGCCGGCCAGGCGCTGGTCGCGGCCGGCCGGACCACCGAGGGCGACCGGCCCGTGCACTCGCTGCACGCGTACTTCCTCCGCCCGGGCCGGCCGGGCGTTCCCATCGTGTACCAGGTGGAACGGGTGCGCGACGGCCGGTCGTTCACGACCCGCCGGGTCACCGCCGTGCAGCAGGGGCGGACGATCTTCAATCTCACCGCCTCCTTTCATCAGCCTGAGGAAGGTCCTTTCGAGCACCAGCTGCCGCCGGCGCGTGAGGTGCCGGACCCGGAGTCACTGCCGACCGTGACGGAGGAGGTCCGGGCGCATCTCGGTTCGCTGCCCGAGCAGTTGGAGCGGATGGCGCGTCGCCAGCCCTTCGACATCCGGTACGCGGACCGGCTGCGCTGGACCGCCGACGAGGTCAAGGGGGCCGAGCCGCGCAGCGCGGTGTGGATGCGTGCCGTCGGGCCGCTGGGCGACGACCCGCTCGTCCACACCTGCGCGTTGACCTACGCCAGCGACATGACGCTTCTTGACGCGGTCCGCCTCCCGGTGGAGCCGCTGTGGGGGCCGCGGAACTTCGACATGGCGTCGCTGGACCACGCGATGTGGTTCCATCGGCCGTTCCGCGCGGACGAGTGGTTCCTGTACGACCAGGAGTCGCCGATCGCCACGGGCGGGCGTGGGCTGGCCCGGGGCCGTATCTACGACCTGGACGGGCGGCTGCTGGTGTCCGTCGTCCAGGAGGGTCTTTTCCGCGCGCTGTAGGCCGTGCGTCAGCCGCTGCGGCGGCGCAGCCAGCCGAACAGGCCGCGCGTCGAGGGGGTCGGCTCGTCGTATGCGTCCGACTGGTCGTACGCATACGACTCGTCCTGCGCGTCAGGTGCGTCAGGTGCGTCAGGTCGTTCGTACCGTGGTGAGGGACGCTGCCGGACGGGTTTCGGGAAGAGCCGCGGCGCGGGCCTCGCGGCACGGGCTTCGGCCAGGGTGTTCGTCAGGTCGGAGCTCAACCAGTCGATCTCGTCGCGGTCCTGTGCGGTCATGATCTTCTCGATGAGCTGGGCGGCGGGGGAGCCCGGAGCGGCGTGCGCCGGCGGTCCCGGCCGGAACCTGTTCAGGTGCGCGCGCTCGTAGGGATCGTCGACGATCTCCGCGACGTGCGGCGGGCCGAGGAAGGCCGCCAGCACTCCGGCACGCTGCCAGGGGTCCTCCGTCTGTCGGAGCAGGAAGCCCAGATGGCGTCCCCGCCAGTTCCGGGGCCGCAGGTCGACGCCTGCGGCCAGCTGGCTGCGCAACACCTCGGGCGTCCGGCCCGTGAGCAGGAACGCGTTCGTCCGGTCGGCACCGAACTGCCGCAGTTCTTCGGCGAGATACATCCATACGACGGCGCGATACCGGTTGAGGTAGAAGTTGACGGGCACCACCAGTCCCACTCGTGCGAGACGGGTGAACCGGGTGGGCGGCACCTCCAGGATCGCCGCGCCCTCGCCGGTGCCCACGGCGTGCACCTGCCGGCGCAGAGTCTCGGGAAAGCCGGGTTCCGCACGCAGGCGGTCGATCTCGGCCCGGGCCACCCGACGGCCCCCTCCCCCTTCGTCGGGTGTCGTCCTGATCCGCCCGAGATGTACGCCGAGGTCGAACTCGCTTCGTTTCAGGCTCAGTTCGCGTGCCGCCCGACCGGGCACGAAGGATGTGGCGTGCAGGCGTGTGACGGTGTTCCCGGACATGGTCGATCTCCCCCGTGGAGTGAGTGGAGTGAAGCAGGCCCGCGCCCTCGGCGGTGGCCCCGGAAAAAACCGTACCCGCGGACGCCGATTTCGTGGCGGCCTGTGGATAACTCCGGACGGGAGGATGAAACTGCAGGTCAGAGGCCTGACAGTGGGGCGCGGTCAGGGTGCCGGGAGTCCATGGTGAGCTGTTCGCCGACCCGGTTCACGAGCAGGGTCATCTCGTAGGCGATCCGGCCCATGTCGGCGTCCACCCCGCTGAGCACGCACAGACAGCTGCCCGCGCCGGCCGCGGTGACGAACAGCACCGCGTCGTCGAACTCGATCATCGTCTGACGTACCCGGCCCGCCCCGAAGTGACGGCCCGAGCCCTTGGCCAGGCTGTGGAGGCCGGATGCGACGGCGGCGAGGTGTTCGGCGTCCTCCCGGCGCATTCCGGTGCTCGCGCCCGCCACCAGCCCGTCGTCGGACAGGACGAGTGCGTGTCGTACGTGGTCGACGCGCCCGGCCAGATCGTCCAGCAACCGGCCCATTCCCTGATTGCCCACCATGTCCCGCTCCCCCGTGTGCCATTCCGGTATGCCCCCGTGCGCCCCCGGCTCGCCGGAGGAGCGCACATCACCCTTCCCCAGGGACGGTCGCCGGAGCAAGGAGGACGGCGGCATGGCGCAGAAGTCGACTTCCTTCACCGCGTGGCCCGGCGGGATTTCCACGGTCCGTGGCCACCGCGGGACATCGCGAGCCGGCGCCGCGGCCGACCAAGAGCTCAGCTGACCGAGTCGAGCAACCGGGCGGTGTGCATCCGCCCGGCGTACTCGACCAGTCGGATCAGCACTTCCTTCCCCGAGTCACGGTCGCGGGCGTCGCACAGGACGACCGGGGTGCCGGGGTCGAGGTCGAGCGCGCGCGACACGTCCCGGGCGCCGTACGTCCGTGTGCCCGTGAAGCAGTTGACGGCCACCACGAACGGAATGTGCCGGTGCTCGAAGTAGTCGACCGCAGGGAAGCAGTCCTCGAGCCGCCGGGTGTCGGCCAGAACCACCGCGCCCAGTGCGCCCTGGGACAGTTCGTCCCACAGGAACCAGAAGCGGTCCTGCCCCGGAGTGCCGAACAGATACAGGGAGAGACCGGAACGGATGGTGATCCGGCCGAAGTCCATCGCGACGGTGGTCGTGACCTTCTGGTCCACGCCGTCGGTGTCGTCCACCGACTGCCCTGCCTGGCTGAGTAGTTCCTCGGTGCGAAGCGGTTTGATCTCGCTGACCGCGCCCACCATGGTGGTCTTGCCCACGCCGAACCCGCCGGCGACCAGAATCTTCAACGCCATGGGGGCCGACTCGCCGTCGGCGGCGTCGGAGTGCTCGGAGACCATGCATCACTTCTCTCGGGTTCGGGTTCGGGTTCGGAGTCGGGTCGATGAGGTTCGTCTACAGGGCGCGCAGCCCTGCGATCACCTCGCGCAGGATCCGTTCGTCGGGCAACTGCGCGGGCGGCACCGGGCGGCTGACGGTGACGCAGCCCAGTTCCAGCAGATCGCCGAGGAGCACCCGGACCACCCCCACGGGCAGGTCGGCTCCGGCCGCGAGTTCCGCGACGGACTGGGTCTCCTCACGGCAGAGACCGACGAGGGCACGGTGCTCCGGTCCGATCGCCATGCCTTCCGTGCCGGGCGCGCCCGGGTCCAGGGCGACCAGGGCGATCAGGTCGAATCGCACTCCGGTGGGACCGGGTTTCGTCCGTCCGCCCGTCATGGCGTACGGGCGGACGAGCGGGCCGGCCTCGGTGTCGAACCACTGGCTGCCCGGTTCGTGCGGGGCGCCGGTCATGTCCTCGGTCATCAGCGCGGACTCTCGCCTCATCCGACGACGGGCGGCCGCGCGGCGAGGCGCGGGGGCGTGTAGAGGTGCTCGCCGACGCGCTTGACCAACCGTGCCATCTCGTACGCGACCAGGCCGATGTCGGCGGTCACGGCGGTGAGCACGGCCAGGCAGGAGCCGTCGCCCGCGGCGGCCACGAACAGGAAGCCGTCGTCCATCTCCACCATGGTCTGGCGTACGCCGCCGGCGCCGAAATGGCGGCCCGCGCCCTTGGCGAGGCTGTGGAAGCCGGAGGCGACAGCGGCCAGGTGCTCGGCGTCCTCGCGTCTGAGGTCGGTGGAGGCGCCGACGGCGAGGCCGTCGTTGGACAGCACCACCGCGTGCCGTACCTCGCTCACACGCATCACCAAGTCGTCCAGCAGCCAGTCGAGTTCGCCGGACCGCTGGGCCGACCTCATGCTCGGGTCCTGGATCATGCGTGGTCTCCTTCAGTGCTTTCGCTGCCCGCTGCGGAATCCGGGGCGGCTCCACGGCCGGGTTGCCTTCCGCCGCCCCGGGCCCAGCCCTCCCGGTACGCGGCCATGCGGTTCCGTGCGAGCTCGGGGGTACGTCCTTCGTCGCCGCGCGGGGCGGGCGTCCGTGCTGTTTCCTCCGGGCGCGAACGGCGCAGCTGCGGAGCGAGACTGGCCTGGCGGACCCGGCGTGGAAGGTCGTCCGTGTCTTCGCCGTATCCGTTCACTTCTCCGCGTCCGGCGTCTTCTCCGTATCCGGTGGCTGCTGCGTATCCGGTGTCTCCGTGTCCGGTGTCTTCGCCGTCTACGGGGCCTTCGTCGTCCGGGGGCCGGTGCAGGCGCAAGGCTGTCACTCCGGGAGGCGGTGGAACGTCCGCGGTCGGCTCGGCGGTGTCCTGTGCCGGAGCCGCGAGCGCGGGACGTTCGACGGGCGCGGGGACGGACTCGCGGCGTCGGCCGGAAGAGCCGGCGTCGACCGATTGCAGGTGGTCGAGCGGCCGCTCGGGTACATCGTGCGGTCCGAAGGCGTGCACGTGGGCAGTGCGGGCGTCGGACGCGTGGACTTCGGAGGCGTGCCTGTCGCCTGCCGCCACGCGCGCGTAGGCACGTTCGGTCGGCCGTCCCGCCGCCTCTCGGGCGGCAGCCTCCGGCGTGCCGCTGTGCAGCAGAGCCGTCGGCAGCAGGACGACCGCCGTGGTGCCGCCGTAGGGCGAGGTCCGCAGATGCACCTTGACGCTGTGCCGGGCGGCGAGCCTGCTCACCACGAACAGCCCGAGCCGGTCGCTGTCGAACAGGTCGAGGGCCTCGGACTGGGCGATGCGCCGGTTGGCCTCGTCGAGGGTCTCCCTGCCCATGCCCAGGCCCCGGTCCTCGACCTCCACCGCGTAGCCGTTGCCGACGGGTTCGCCGGTGACGCGCACACGCGTGTGCGGGGGCGAGAACTGCGCCGCGTTCTCGACCAGCTCGGCGAGCAGGTGGGTGAGGTCGGCCACGGCCGTGCCGATGACGGCGGCCTCGGGGAGCTGCCGTACCTCCACGCGCGCGTAGTCCTCGACTTCGGAGACGGCGGCGCGGACGACGTTGGTGAGGGAGACCGGCATCCGCCAGGCCCTGCCGGGCGCCGCGCCGGAGAGGATGATCAGGCTTTCCGCGTGGCGCCGCATGCGGGTGGTGAGGTGGTCGAGCCGGAAGAGGTCGCTGAGCTCGTTCGGGTCGTCGGAGCGGCGCTCCATGCTGTCCAGGAGGCTCAGCTGGCGGTGGACGAGGACCTGGCTGCGGCGGGCCAGGTTGACGAACACCCCGGAGATGCCGCTGGCGAGTTCGGCGCGCTCCACGGCGGCGCGCAGAGCGGCCCGGTGCACGGTGTTCAGGGCTTCGGCGACCTGTCCGGTCTCGTCCTCGGAGGGAGGACCGGGCGGAGCTTCGGCGCGCACGTCGATCTGCTCCCCTGCGCGCAGTTTCCCCATCGCCTCCGGGAGTTTGCGCCGGGCGATCTCCAGAGCGCTGTTGCGCAGGCCGACCAGTTCGACGACGAGCCCGCGACCGATGCGCACGGAGATGACGAGCGAGGCGACGACGGCGGCGAGGCCCAGCAGAACCGCGGCCCCGGGTGCCGTGAGCAGACCGCGGGTGAGGGGGTCGGCGCGGTCGGCGACGTCGCTGCCGGCGTCCGCCTCGATGGTCCGCATCCCGTCCTGCACGCGGGCGCGCGCCGAGTCCCAGGTGCTCGCGGGAGCGGCCGCGATCGCCTTCGCTCCCGGCCGTTCGGCCAGCACGCTGTCCTCGGAGGCCCTCAGGACCGCGTAGGCGCGGTCGGCGGCGAGACGGCGCCAGGCGGTGTGCTCGGGTCCGCGCAGGTCCTCGGTGGCCGACCCGGTGAGGGCGCGACGTGTGTCGACGGCGCCGGTGAACAGTCGCAGGCGGTTTCCGTCGAGGCGCCCGTTCAGGCGTGCCCCGGCGAGCACCGCGTCCTCCTGGGCCAGGGCCTCTCCCGCGCGGGAGAACTCGAGCAGCACGCGCGCGTCGGAGCCGAGTTCGGCGTCCTGGATGCCCGAGAGGGCGCCGCCGACCGCGAAGGCCGACGAGATGGCGCCGGTGTACCGGCTGTAGGTCGTCTCCCAGCCGGCGCTGCCGTCGAGCACGGCGGTCCGCAGCGAGGTCAGTCGTTCGGCGCCGGAGACGAACGCCTCGAGGCGCCGGGCCACGCCCGCGGGCAGGTCCTGGCCGTCGGCGACGGTGCTGTCGTCGCCGAGCCGCAGGACGGACACCGCCTTGTCGGTGCGTGAGGCGAGCGTTTTCAGGTCGGCGTCCTGCCCGGGTGCGGGACGGGTCGCGTACCGGACGGCCGCCGTCCGTTCGGCCTGGAGGGCGGCCACGGCGGCGGCGACGGGGGCTCGGACCTGGGAGTCGACGCGCTGCAACTGGCGCAGCCGGGAGACGTCCTGTGCGGTGCTGACCGTGGCGTAGGCCCAGAGGGCGAGCAGGGAGACGACCGGCACCATCAACAGGCAGACGATCTTGGCTCGTACGGTGCGCGGCTTGAGACGCCAGCCATCAGCGCGCGGGATCGGCGCGTCGAGGGACGGGTCCGTCGAGGGGTCCGTCCGTTCGTCCGGCCCTTCGTCGGCCGGGGGTCCGGCGTGTGCGCGCCGCCCGCGCGCGGGGGGCGGCGCGTCGGCGCCGGCCGTCGGGGTCCTGCGGGGTGTGCGCATGGCCTCCTCGCTCGGAAGGGGGACTGGGACGGGTGTGCCGGCCGGTCAGACGGTCCGGGCCTGTGGTCGCCCCGGACCGCCCTGGGCGATCTCCACCGCCTGCTGTGCCGAGGCGGAGGCCGCGCGCTCCCCCGTGGTGGGCGACAGCGCGACGAAGGCCGAGGTGAGGAAGAGGTAGGACCCGAGGCCGACGGCGAGGGGGAAGATGAACTGCATCGCCGTGGCCCCGGGCAGCGCCTCGCCGGAGGGCGTGACGTGCACCCGCACCGCGAACATGCCGGTGTAGTGCATGCTGCTCACCGCCACGCCCATGACGAGGGAGGCGAGGGTGACGGCGATCGGCGACTTGATGTTGAGCGCCGCCCACAGTGCCGCGGTCGCCGCGACGACGGCGATCACGACGGAGAGTCCCACCCGTACCGCGTCGTAGGTGACGTCGCCGTGCAGCCGGACCGCAGCCATGCCCAGGTAGTGCATGCTCGCGACGCCCAGACCGGTGGTGAGCCCGCCGATCAGCAACGCGCGCGTGCGGTCGCCGCTGTAGCCGACGGCGAAGACGCCGGCGCAGACCACGACCATGGCCACGAGAAGGCTGAGCACGGTCAGCGGGACGTCGTAACGGATGTCGGTGCCGCTGACGCCGAATCCGAGCATGGCCACGAAGTGCATGGTCCAGATGCCGGTGCCGATCGCCGACGCGGCGGTGATCAGCCAGTTGCGGCGTGAGCGCCCGGAGGCGCCGAGCGCGCGCATGGTGCAGCGCAGCCCGAGGGCGGCGCCGATGCAGGCCATCGCGTACGACAGCACGGGGGTCAGCCAGCCGAAGGCGGCGTGGTCCAGGTGTCCCATGGCCACGGGACGGTAGCCGGGCCATGGAGGCACAAGGGCGGCGCATTTCGAAAGCTGTTGGAATATGACTCAGCGGTGCGCCTGAACGATCGGGTCACGCTCGAACGTGTGCGCCGAGGCATCCTCCGGGACGGTGAGGGATCATGCGGAGAATGAGCGACCGTCACACACATGTTCAGGAGTTCTTCGGGGCCCGCGCTGCCGGGTGGGACGAGCGGTTCCCGGACGACGGTCCCGCCTACTCGGCCGCGGTCGGCGGCCTCGGGCTGCGCGAGGGGGACCGTGTGCTGGACGCGGGCTGCGGCACCGGACGGGCTCTGACGCCGCTGCGTGCCGCTGTGGGGCGTTCGGGAGTGGTCGTCGGGGTCGATCTGACCCCGGCCATGCTGGAGGCCGCCGTACGGGCCGGACGCGACCGGGACGGGCGGCTGGTGCTCGCGGACGTCACCGCGCTCCCCCTGCGTTCAGGAGCCCTGGACGCCGTCTTCGGTGCGGGCCTCGTCGCCCACCTGCCACGGCCGGCGGAGAACCTGATCGAGTTGGCGCGCGTGGTGCGCCCCGGCGGCACACTGGCGCTGTTCCACCCCGTCGGCCGGGCCGCGCTCGCGGCCCGCCAGGGCCGTCGGATCACGCCGGAGGATCTGCGGGCGGAACCCAACCTGCGCCCGCTGCTGGCGGGGTCGGGGTGGCGTATGACGTCGTACGTCGACGAGGACGCGCGGTTCCTGGCAGTGGCCGTACGCAAGGACTGAAGCATCACTCGCCTCCGCCGACCGCTCGCACGAACGCGTCCGGATTGTCGAACATGACGTTGTGGCCGGCGCCCGGCACCGTGACCACGCGCACCCCCGCAGCCTCCAGCGCGTCCGCTCCGTCCAGCGGGCCGGTGAGCTCCCCCTGCAGGTAGACGCGTTCCACCGAGTGCAGCCCGGTCAGGATCTCGCGCATGACCGGATCGGATCCGCGCCGCAGACCGACGGCGCTGCGGTGCAGTGCGCGCGGGTCGGCGAGCCGCATCGTCGCGGCCCACAGAGGTCCGACCTCGTCCAGCACGCGCGCGTACCCGAAGGCGACGAAATCGTCCTCCGCGTACGAGGCGATGCCGCTGCTGCCCGCGGCGGGCGGCGGGCAGGCGTCGAGATTGGCCTCCGTGAGCACCAGCCGGGCGACCAGGTCGGGCCGGCGATGGGCCAGGACGACGGCGACGGAGCCGCCCATGCTGTGGGCGACCAGCTCGGCGCCGGTCACCTTCGCCGCGTCCAGCGCGGCCGCCAGGGCGTCGGAGTGCTCCTCGAGCGTGTAGCCGAAGTCCGCGGGACGGTCGCTGATGCCGTGCCCCGGCAGATCGACGAACATGCTCCGCCGGCCTGCCAGTTCCGGCCGCGCCGCCACGTGCGCGTGGTACACGGTCGAGGCCGCGCCCAGCCCGTGCACGTACACCCGTGAGGGGCCGCCACCCCAGGTCTCCGTCCACCGCACTCGACTGCCCCTGTCGTCGAACTCGGTCTGCTGCATCGCTCTGCTCCCCCTCTGATCACCGTCGTCGTCCGTCCGGCTCGATCACCGTCAGGATCGCGACGACGATACATCGGTGTCGAGGTATTACGTCAACGGCGTATTCCCTGCCCGGTGTACCAAGTCGGCGAGGTACCCCTGTTCTGCGGCAGAATGCGGGCATGCTGGAGCTCGCCGTCCTCGGCTTCCTGTTCGACGCCCCCCTGCACGGCTACGAGCTGCGCAAGCGCATCACCGCGCTCACGGGGCACGTGCGCCCCGTGGCCGAGAGCACCCTTTACCCGGCCATCAAGCGCCTGGAGAAGGCGGGCTTCCTGGTACGCGCCACGGAACCCGGCGCAGTAGCCGCTCCGCGGCACGTCCTGAGCCTCACCGCCGACGGCCGCGACGAACTGCGCAGACGGCTCGCCGAACCCGATCAGCGCGACATCACCGACGAGAACCGCTGGTTCACGGTGCTCGCCTTCCTGCGGCACCTGGACGACTCCGCCGCCCAGGCCGCTGTGCTGCGCCGCCGGCTGGCCTTCCTCGAGGAACCGGCGAGCTTCTTCTACGACGGCGACCGTCCGGTGCGGGCCGAGGAACTGACGGACCCCTTCCGGCGCGGCGTCCTGGCCATCGCCCGGGCGACCTCACGGGCCGAGCTCGCCTGGCTGCACGACACGCTCGACTCGCTCGACGGCTGAACCGTGACGTCAACCCCGTTCCCTTCTGCCTCCTGACGGGCAACTCCAGGGTGAGCAGCGGGAGATGGACAGCCCGTCGACGCATTGAGGCACTGGGAAGGCGGTCGGCATGTTCGATGCGATACGCAAGGCCTGCGGAAGACTCCTCGACGCAAGGCGCGCGCGGTCCGGTCCGGGCGGCGCGGGGAGTCCGGACGAACCCGCGCGCACGCATGCAAAGCGCACGCACAACCTGTTCGAGGCGGCCGCCGTGTATGTCTCGGCCTGCGCGGAGGACGATCAGGACCGGATCGACGAGGCGGCGGACTGGGTGTCGCCGGAGGCGTTGTCCTTCGGCGTCAACGAACTGGCCTGTCGCGCCGTCATCGCCCTGGCACGGGAACGCGACGAGTCGCCGCAGACCGTGGCTCGCGAACTCCTCGGACTGCCGGCGGCGTGACGCATCCGACGGCCACCTGTGGTCGATTCGCCCCGTCCGGCCGGAAACCTGCAGCTCCGGGTGTCGGCCAGTCGTGACAAGCGCCTTCTCGCCGCACTAGGGTGCGCGCGGTTGGACGAACCGATGGGGAGGCTGGGATGGCCGGGACGGACGAGGACACCGTCGCCGCCGCGGACGATGCGCTCTATGTGCTCACGGCGGTGCTGTTGACGCCGGCGAAGTTCCCGAGCGCGCTGGGCGACGACTATCCGGAGGCCTGCGCGGCGCTCGGCATGCCGCCGCTCGCCGACGGGTACGGCCTGGTGCTGGGCCAGGACGGCGGCGGGGCACGGTGGACCGTCGTCATCGACGACGTGTCCTTGGTGGCCGTCGCCATCGCGTCGTGGGACTGCGGTATGGAATACGACCTGTCGCCCGACGAGCGGACGGTCGTCGCCGCGCTGCCCGGCTGGCCGCTGGCGGTCGCCGTCGCGGCTCCCGGCGTGCCCGCTCCGCACGACCCTGCCCCGGACGTCGCGGACGGTCCCGCACTGACGCCTCCGGACACCAGCACCTGGGGTCCGGCGCAGCGTCGGCTGGGCGCCGACGAGATCGCGCTGCAGTGGGCCCTGTGGCGGGAGCAGATCGACGACACGGAGTTCGCGTCGTCGCGGGAACGCGCGGAGGCAGCCGCGGGGGCCACAGGCGACGGCGGGCGTGAGGGCGAGGCCGGCGTACCCGGGCCCGACGTGGCCGGGTCCGAGGTGCACGGGTCCGAGGCGGCCGGCAAGGCGTCGCCGGGCGGGCACAGCGGGATCCGGCGGGTCCTGGCCGAGGTGCGCGCCTACGTGGACAGCCCGCCTCCGCTCGGGCGGGTGCGGTCCTCCTTCGCTCCCGGTGACGCGCGAACGCTGCGCGCCGACGGCCCGGGATGGTCGCTCGTCGCCAGGACCGACGACATCGCTTTCGTACTGCTCGACGACGAGCCCGGCGAGGTGCTGCCGGTCGGCCGCGGTCCCGAGCTGCCCGGACTGCTGGAGGCGCTCGACAAAATGGCCGTACGACCTCTGTGAGGCCGGTCGGGCCTTCGGGGCGGACGACGGGGACCGCCACGCGGTCCCCGTCGCTCAGCGGCCGAGCTCCTTGCGCGTGACACGGCGCAGCCTGCGCCGTTGTGAGGGATCCAGCGTGAGGTAGGCCGCCGCGGGCACCCCCACCACGATCAGCAGGGCTGCCCACCAGGGCAGCCAGATCAGCAGGAGGAGCCCTACCGCCACACCCCCTGCGGCGATCTTCGCGTTTCTCGACATGTGCGTCGCCTCCTTCGCGGCCGTGTGCCGCTCTCTGCCATGAAAACGGGTCCACGCCGCCCGCGGTTCCGGAAGCGACCCTGAGACGTCCCTGAACTACGCCCCCGAGATGCCCCCGAGGCACCGAGGCGCCGAGGATTCCTGGGCTTGCCGGCCGGACCCGGCGGACGTACCGAAGGGATCGACCCCGATCCGCCCGCCGAAGCACCGGGCCGGAGTACCGGGCCGAAACACCGCGCACCTTCCTCTCCCGAGTGCTGTACCCTCGGCGACTCCGCCCTGGTAGTCAAACTTGAGGAGCAGGCTCATCGCCGTGCAGAGGGTTCCCACGGAAGTATCACCCGAGATCTCCGAACTGGTCCGCTGCTGTGCCCTGTTCGTACCCGGCACCCCGGCCCGCACCGGCCGCGTCGCCTTCTGGCGACCCGACGGCGAGGCCCCTCCCGTGACGTGGTCGCGGGGCCGGCTGGATCCGACCGGGAGTCTGTCCGTCGTCCGGCCGACCGACGCGGGCGTGGCGGTCATCCGCGTGCCCGTCCTACTGCTGCCGGTGCTGGACGCCCTTCCCGTCCTCGTGCACGCGCGTACCGCCGCGGACGCCCACCGCTCCGCCGCGTTCTGGGGTGCGGCCGCCCTGCTGTCCCTGCGGTTCGCGGCGCGCGGCCTGCTGCTGCCCGGCCTGTCCGCGCAGGACCACGACGCCTGGCGGGCCGGCCCGCTGGGTCCGGACGACGTCGAGCAGGTGCGTCGACTGGCCGCCTCCATGCCGCCCGAGGCGCACGCCGTACCGGTGGACGACGCCCCGCCATTGCGGCTCCCCGCCCCCGAGCGGCTGCTGCGCGCGTTTCTGGACGCCCTCGTGGACGCGCTGCCCCGCACGCCCGCCGCGGAGCTGGTGACCGGCGGGCCCGCGTACGCGGCGCGAGAGCCGCGAGCGATGCCGGAGCTGCGCGACTGGGCGGCCGACGTCGCCGCAGGCCACGACGCCGGCGTACGGATCTCGCTGCGGATCGAGGTGTCGGGCATCGGAGTCCCGGAAGGCGCCGGACGTGAACCGCAGGCCGGGGCGCCGGCGGCCGGCGAACGCGACGCCGCCGAGTCCGAGTCCGGGACCGGCTTCCACGGAGCCGGTGCGATCGCCTCCCCCGGCCTCGACGTCGGCCTCGACGGAGCGATGCCCGGCTTCCGGGCCGTGCCTCAGGTGCACAGCGTCAGCGATCCCGCGCTCGTCGCCGACGCAGCCGCGATCTGGGGCGGCCCCGAGGCGACGCGCGAGGCGTTCGGACCCCGCGCGCGGACGGACACCCTGCTCGCCCTGCGCCGTGCCGCGCGGGCCTGGCCCGCACTCACCCCGCTGCTGTCGGCCGCGGTCCCCGACGCCGTCGATCTCGTCGACGAGGAGATGATCGAACTCCTGGGGGACGGTGCTCGAGCACTGGCGAAGGCAGGCGTCGAGGTGCACTGGCCCCGGGAGCTGGTCCGCACGCTGACCGCCCGCGCGGTCGTGGGCCCCCCGGACGAGGGCTCGGGATCGCCGCGCGCGGGGTCGCCGACCACAGGGTCGGACACGCCGTCGTTCATGTCTGCCGACGCCCTCCTGACGTTCACGTGGCGGTTCGGGCTGGGCGGACGACAGCTCACGCGTGAGGAGCTGGGCCGCCTGGCCGAGGCGAAGCGGCCGCTGGTGCGGCTGCACGACCGGTGGGTTCTGATCGACCCGGAGGAGCTGCGTCGTGCCGGTGCCCGGCAGGACCGCGAGTTGACTCCAGTGGATGCTCTGAGCGCGGCTCTGACGGGCTCCGCGGAGGTGGACGGCCACCGGGTCGACGTGGAGCCCACCGGGTGGCTGGCGGCCCTGCGAGAGCGGCTGACGCGTCCCGAGGGCCACGAGCCGGTGGCACAGCCCGCCGCACTCGAAGCCACCCTGCGCGACTACCAGCGCCGCGGGCTGGACTGGCTGGCCCGGAACACGGCCCTAGGCCTGGGCTGCTGTCTGGCGGACGACATGGGGCTGGGCAAGACCGTCACGCTGATCGCCCTGCACCTGCACCGCCAGACGGACGCCTCGTCCGCAGGTCCCACCCTCGTGGTCTGTCCGACGTCCCTGATGGGCAACTGGCAGCGGGAGATCGAGAGGTTCGCCCCGGGCACCGCCGTACGCCGCTTCCACGGCCCGCGTCGTGACCTCGCGGCGCCGGCCGACGGGGAGTTCGTGCTCACGACCTACGGCACGCTCAGGATGGACGCGCAGCAGCTCGGCTCGGTCGCGTGGGGCCTGGTCGTGGCGGACGAGGCCCAGCACGTGAAGAACCCTTACTCGGCGACCGCTCGGGCGCTGCGCACCATCGGCACACGCGCGCGGGTGGCCCTCACCGGCACTCCGGTGGAGAACGATCTGTCGGAGCTGTGGGCGATCCTGGACTGGACCACGCCAGGCCTTCTGGGCCGGCTCGGCCACTTCCGCGCGCGCCATGCGCGAGCCGTCGAGGGCGGCGGAGATCCTGCGGCGGCACAGCGGCTCGCCCGCCTGGTCGGACCGTTCCTGCTGCGTCGGCGCAAGTCGGACCCGGGCATCGCGCCGGAGCTGCCGCCCAAGACCGAGACCGACCGGCCCGTCTCCCTCACCGACGAGCAGGCGGGCCTGTACGAGGCCGTCGTGCGCGAGACCCTGGCGGCGCTCGCCGGGGCCGACGACATGGCGCGGCGCGGCATGATCGTGAAGCTGCTGACCGCTCTCAAGCAGATCTGCAACCACCCCGCGCAGTACCTCAAGGAGGACAGTCCGAGGACCGCCGGGCGCTCGGGGAAGCTGGAACTCCTGGACGAACTGCTCGACGTCCTTCTCGCCGAGGGGGCGAGCGTGCTGGTCTTCACGCAGTACGTGCGCCTGGCACGGCTGCTGGAACGGCATCTTGCCGCGCGGGGCGTCCCCACCCTGCTGCTGCACGGCGGTACGCCGGTCGCCGAGCGCGAGGCCATGGTCCGGCGCTTCCAGGACGGCGAGACACCGGTGTTCCTGCTGTCCCTGCGGGCCGCGGGCACCGGACTCAACCTCACGCGCGCGGAGCACGTCGTGCACTACGACCGCTGGTGGAATCCGGCCGTCGAGGCACAGGCCACCGACCGCGCGTACCGCATCGGCCAGACCCGGCCCGTGCAGGTGCACCGGCTGATCGCCGAAGGAACGATCGAGGACCGTATCGCCGACATGCTGCGACGCAAGCGGGCTGTGGCCGACGCCGTCCTCGAGGCCGGAGAGGCGGCGCGCACGGAGCTGACGGAGCTGACGGACGCCGAGCTGGCCGATCTGGTGGAGCTGCGAGGGAGCACGCGATGAACGGGCACGAAAGCGCCGGGCGGCGCGGCGAGGGACGCATTCCGGGAAGCGAGGAGCGCACGTTCGCGGCGCTGCCTCCCGCGCCCGGGAAGGGATTCGCGCAGACCTGGTGGGGCAGGGCGTGGCTCACGGCGCTGGAGGACGGCGCCATGGACGCGGAGCAGGTGAGGGCGGGCCGACGCCTCGCGCGCGCGGGCACCGTGGGCGCGGTGACCGTGCGGCCGGGCCGCGTCACGGCCGTCGTCCGCAGCCATGACCGCACGCCGCACCGGGCCGACGTGCTGCTCGACACCCTTTCGGACGCGCAGTGGGACCGCTTCCTGGGCCTGACGGTCGAACGGGCCGGCCACATGGCGGCGCTGCTCGACAGGGAGATGCCGCCCCATCTGGTCGAGGACGCCGACGCGGCGGGTGTTCACCTTCTGCCGGGGCTCGGCGACCTCGAGGCGGCATGCGACTGCGGCGCCTGGGACCACTGCGGTCACACGGCGGCCGTCTGCTACCAGGTGGCAAGGCTGCTCGACCAGGATCCTTTCGTCCTGCTGCTGCTCCGAGGCCGCGCCGAAGGGGTCCTGCTGGACGCCCTCCAGGCACGCGTCGCCGGCACTGCGGCGGCATCGGCGTCGAAGGCGCCCCGAACCGAAGGGGTGGACGCGGCGGAGGCGTACGCGGCCGGGGACATCCTGCCCGCGCTGCCCGCCACGCCCGCTCTCCCGCCCGAGCCGGGCGTTCCGCCCGCGTTGGACACGGACACCCCGCCCCCGGCAGCAGTGGAACCCGCCGCGCTGGAGTTCCTGGCCGCCCGGACAGCCGCCGCGGCGCACCTGTTGCTCGCTGAGGCGCTGCGCGAGCCAGCGGGACGAGGCGCAGGCGCCGAGCCGTTGTCGGTCGGCCAGGACGCCGTAAGGCTCGCGGCCGGTGCCGTGGGCTTCCATCCGGGCGCTCACGGGCTCACCGCCGCGACGGAACGGCTGGCCGCGGGATCCGGCCGCAGCGGTGAGCAACTGGCCTCGGCCGTACGGGCCTGGCGGCACGGCGGGCCGGCCGCCCTGTCGGTCTTGGAAGAGGAGTGGGCCGTCGAGGGCGATGCGCTCACCCGCGCGCGGGCCGCGCTGGAAGCCGCCTGGGAGGACGACGAGCGGCCGGTCCTGCGCGCGCGGGCCAACTGGTGGACGGTCGTCGACGAGGCATGCCAACTCCGACTGGGGCGGGACGGTCGCTGGTGGCCGTACCGCGAGGAGGGCGGTCGCTGGACGCCGGCCGGGGACGCCGCCGACGACCCGGCGACGGCCCTGGCGACAGCTCGCCCCGACGGCGAGGAAGTGTCGTCCCGGGCGGAGACGCCGTCCCCGCCGGAGGCATCGTCCCCGACGGACGTGGCTTCCGCCGTCACACCGTAGACACGCGGAGCGGCGTGCCTCACGTACGTCGCAGACTGGGCCGGTGGCGCCGGCTACGGCGCAAGGTCCCCCACCGAGGGCAGCAGCGACTCCAGCCCGCTGGGCAGTTCGGTCGGCAGCGTGCTCGGCAGCTCGGTCGGCAGTGCGGTGGGCAGATCCGTCGGCAGCGCACTGGGGAAGTCGCTGGGAAAGCCGCTGGGGAAGCCGCTGGGCAGGGCCGACGGAAGGCGGTCCGACGGCTCGGGAGAACTCGTGGCGCTGCCCCCGGTCGTAGGTTTGTCGTCCGGCGAGTCGCCGCTTCCGGAGGCCATCAGCACGACGGCGACGACGGCCGCGGCCAGGATCAGCAGGGCGAACACCACGAAGAGCGGGTTCCTGCGTCGTCGGCCGGGGCCGCCGGGGCCACCGGGCGCGCCGGTTCCGAAGGGGGCGGTGGGCGGTCCGAAGCCGCCCGGCGGCGGCATGTCACCGGGCGGTCCGGGCGGCTGAGGCGGTACGGGCGGCATGGCCATGGCGTCCAGCGTGACCGTGAACCCGTTCGGGGGGCGACCCCCGCACGCGACTTGATACCGGTTCATGGCATGGAGGGCATGATTCCGGCGTATTGCGTACGGAGACCGACCGCAGGAGGAACACGGTCGGCGGCACGCGCGCGTGTGGCCCTTCGACTCGACGCACACACGCACGCGTGCGTGCGGTCAGCTCCGGGCGCCCAGCAGGTGGTCCATCGCGAGCTGGTCGAGCTGCTCGAAGGCCATGCCACGGGCGGCGGCCGCCTCGGGGTCGAAGTCCTCGAAGGCGGAGCGGTCGGCGAGCAGGCTCTCCAGGCCGTCGGCGGCGGTGGCCTGCGCCAGCTCGTCGAGGCGGGAGGCACGCAGGGCCTCCTGGACCTCCGGGTCGCCGCGGAACGCGGCCGCGCGCTCCTTGAGGATGAGGTAGTTGCGCATACAGCCCGCCGCCGACGCCCACACGCCGTCGAGGTCCTCGGTGCGCGGCGGCTTGAAGTCGAAGTGCTTCGGGCCCGCGTAACCGGCGCTCTCCAGCAGGTCGACCAGCCAGAACGCGGCACGCAGGTCACCGGCGCCGAAACGCAGGTCCTGGTCGTACTTGATGCCGGACTGGCCGTTGAGGTCGATGTGGAAGAGCTTGCCGGCCCACAGCGCCTGCGCGATGCCGTGCGGGAAGTTCAGCCCGGCCATCTGCTCGTGGCCGACCTCCGGGTTGACGCCGTACAGCTCCGGACGCTCCAGGCGCTCGATGAACGCCAGGGCGTGGCCGACGGTGGGCAGCAGGATGTCGCCGCGCGGCTCGTTCGGCTTGGGCTCGATGGCGAACTTCAGGTCGTAGCCCTGCGAGACCACGTACTCGCCGAGGAGGTCGAAGGCCTCCTTCATCCGGTCGAGGGCCACGCGGACGTCCTTCGCGGCGCCGGACTCCGCGCCCTCACGGCCGCCCCACGCCACGTAGGTCTTCGCTCCGAGCTCAGCGGCGAGGTCGATGTTGCGGATCGTCTTGCGCAGGGCGTACCGGCGCACGTCGCGGTCGTTCGCGGTGAACGCGCCGTCCTTGAAGACGGGGTGCGTGAAGAGGTTGGTGGTGGCCATCGGCACGGTCATGCCGGTGGTGTCCAGAGCCTGCCGGAAGCGCTTGATGTGCTCCTCGCGCTCGCTGTCGGAGGATCCGAACGGGATGAGGTCGTCGTCGTGGAAGGTCACTCCGTAGGCGCCCAGGTCGGCCAGGCGCGTCACCGTCTCGACCGGGTCGAGGGCACGCCGCGTGGCGTCGCCGAACGGGTCCCTTCCCTGCCAGCCGACGGTCCACAGGCCGAAGGTGAACCTGTCGTCGGGGGTGGGCTGGTAGCTCATGCCGGGCTCCTTGCTTGAAGTCTGTCGTGCGGGGGCGGTGGCGAACTATTTCGTCATGGCCGTTTACAAATTAGTATGCGGACGCATCTCTGGGAAGACAGATCCCGTGGAGCCGCGGAAAAACTTGAGGGAGAACCCGATGTCAGCAGCCGAGGGTCCGCTCGTCGTCGGTGTGGACACGTCCACCCAGTCCACGAAGGTCCTGGTCGTCGACGCCGCCACCGGGGCCGTCGTCGCGAGCGGCCAGGCGCCGCACACGGTGTCCGCCGGGGCCGGCCGCGAGAGCGACCCGCGCCAGTGGTGGGACGCCCTGCGCGAGGCGCTGCACCAGTGCGGCGACGCGGCACGCGAAGCCGCCGCCGTGTCGATCGGCGGCCAGCAGCACGGACTCGTCACGCTGGACGAGCGGGGCGAGCCGGTGCGCCCGGCACTGCTGTGGAACGACGTCCGTTCGGCTCCGCAGGCGCGCCGGCTGACCGAAGAACTGGGCGGCGCGAAGTTCTGGGCGGAGCGCACCGGATCCGTGCCGGCGGCCTCCTTCACGGTGACCAAGTGGGCGTGGCTGGCGGAGAACGAGCCGGAGGCCCTGCGCGCGACCAAGGCCGTGCGCCTCCCCCACGACTACCTCACCGAACGCCTGACGGGCGAGGGCACCACCGACCGCGGCGACGCCTCGGGCACCGGCTGGTGGGCTTCGGGAACCGAGTCGTACGACGCGGAGATCCTCGCCCATGTGGGTCTCGACCCGGCCCTGCTGCCCCGCGTGGTGCGGCCCGGGGAGGTGGCAGGCACCGTGCGCGACAGTCACGACCTGCCGTTCGCCAAGGGAACGCTGGTCGCTCCGGGCACCGGGGACAACGCCGCGGCGGCGCTCGGCCTCGGACTGCGTCCCGGAGCGCCTGTGCTGAGCCTCGGCACATCTGGCACGGTGTACGCGGTGGCCAGGCGCCGCCCCACCGACCCCACCGGAACCGTGGCCGGCTTCGCCGACGCCCACGGCGACTGGCTGCCCCTGGCCTGCACCCTGAACTGCACGCTCGCCGTCGACCGGGTCGCCGCTCTGCTGGGTCTGGACCGCGAAGCCGTGGAGCCCACCGCGCACCTCACGCTCCTGCCCTACCTCGACGGGGAGCGCACCCCGAACCTGCCGAACGCGTCAGGCGTGCTGCACGGCCTGCGTCACGACACGACCGCAGGCCAGCTGCTCCAGGCCGCCTACGACGGGGCTGTGCACTCGCTGCTCGGTGCGCTCGACCTCGTCCTCGACGAGGACGCGGACCGCTCGGCCCCTCTGCTTCTGATCGGCGGCGGTGCCCGGGGCACGGCCTGGCAGCAGACGGTGCGTCGGCTGTCGGGGCGTCCGGTACAGGTTCCCGAGGCCAAGGAACTCGTCGCGCTGGGGGCCGCCGCGCAGGCGGCAGGGCTGCTGACCGGCGAGGACCCGGCCGCCGTCGCCCGTCGCTGGAACACCGCCCGGGGCCCGGTCCTGGATGCCGTCGAGCGGGACGAGGCGGCGCTGGCGAGAATCGCCGGGGTACTCTCCGACGCATCCCCGCTGCTGGAGCGGGGCACGAACACCCACTGACCATCGAAGAAACCGGCCATCCGACAACTCGGAATCGACGGATCGACGAATCGACGGAGGCATGACCGCACCGCTGCACGAGGCCCGGCCGGGCAGCCGGGGGCGCGCGACTCCCGACACCCAGCAGGGCATGCGCCGCCGCAACCTGGCCCGGGTGATGCACGCCGTCCGTGCCGAGGGCTCGCTCTCGCGGGCCGCGGTCGCCTCACGGATCGGTCTGACCCGGGCAGCGGTGTCGACCCTCGTCGACGAGCTCATACGCGCCGGACTGCTCGAAGAACTCGGCCCCGAACGCCCTGGCCGGGTGGGCCGGCCCGGCTCGGCGCTCGCGGTCAGCGGGCGCGGTCCGGCGGGCATAGGCGCCGAGATCGGGGTCGACCACCTCGCGGTCTGTGCCGTCGACCTGCGCGGCGAGGTACGGGCGCGGGCCGTGCGGCACGGCACCAACCGCGGCCGCTCCCCCGGGCCAGTCGTCGAGGAGCTGACCGAGCTGCTGCATCAGGTCGTCACGGCCGCGGAACGCGAGGGGCTGTGGCCGGCCGGGCTCTCCGTCGCCGTTCCGGGTCTCGTGGCTCGGGACGCCCGTACGGTCGTGCGCGCGCCGAACCTCGACTGGCAGGACGTCGATCTCGGCGCCCTGCTGCCCGGGGAGTACCCGTTGACCGTGGACAACGAGGCCAACTTCGGCGGCCTGGCCGAACTCTGGCTCGGCACGGACACTCCGAAGGACTTTCTGCACGTGTCGGCTGAGATCGGCATCGGCGCCGCGCTCGTCGTGGACGGCGCCCTGCTGCGGGGCACCCGCGGTTTCGCGGGCGAGCTCGGCCATGTGCCGGTGCACCCCGACGGGCCTGCGTGCGTGTGCGGCGGGCGCGGATGTCTGGAGCAGTACGCCGGCGAGGAGGCGGTGCTGCGGTCAGCCGGGCTGGAACCGGGCGAGGACCGCGTCGGTCTGCTCGCCGGACGGGCCGCGGACGGCGATCCGGACGTACGGCGTGCCCTGCGGGACGCCGGAACATCGCTCGGAATCGCCCTGACCGGGGCACTCAACCTGCTGGACCCCGAAAGCGTCGTGCTCGGCGGCGCGCTGGCCGGCCTCGCGCCCTGGCTCCTCCCGTCGCTCGAGACCGAGCTCTCCCGTCGCACCGCGGGCCCCGCCCGCCCTGTCTCCGTCTCGCGCCTGGGCCCCGAAGGACCGCTGCTCGGCGCCGCGCACTCGGTGGTGCGGGCGGTGCTGGACGACCCGGCTGCGGTGGCGGAGCGGGTCCGAGCCGGCTGACGGCCGAGCGGGTCCGAGCACCTCGGACCGCGGCCGTCGCGCGCGCTGACCGCCCCCGCGAACCGATCGACGCCGAACACCGAACATGCCGGGCCTGCCGAATCCGTCGGACCTGACGGGCCTGCCGTACGTGCCGGGCCCTTGGACGCCCCGGGCCATGCGGTACACGTCGGACAAGCGGAACTGCCCATTCGTGTGGAGGAGTTGTCCACATACCCCGGGCCCTCCACGGATTCCGGGCGCGGGGCACACGACTGCGCGTCATGGAACACCATGAGGTGTCGGGCGCCGATCGCCCCGAATCCCGGTCCGGACGGGCACCGGGGGCACTCCATGCGGCTCGTCGGCCGCGTCCGCACCGGACGGGACCTGCCGGGCGGGAACGGGGTCTGACGGGCCGAAGCGGGGCCGGACGGGCCGGAGCCGGACCTGACGGGCCCGGACCGGAGGAATTGGTTCGGTGAGGGTCGTCCGGACGGTTGTCGGCCCGCGCACCCGGAGTGACGATGTGTCCAGCCGTAACGCCTTCCAGGAGGACGAGTTGACCGATCCCTGGGTGGCCCTCGAACCGGGGGCCGACCCCACCGAGCGGGTACGGGTTCTGCGCCGCGCCCATGAGACGTTCACCGAGGCGGGCACCGTGCCGCGGCCGGTGCGCGCCGTCGTGGCCGACTCGTGGCGGCGATCGGCGCGGGCCGGCGTCGGCCCCGACGGCACGGCGGACGTGGAACTGACCGACGGCGACCTCGGAACCTATCGGTCGGAGCATCCGCTGGCGAGGGTCATGCCGCTGTTCCGCGAGCTGATGGGCACATTCGCCGCGGACGGCGAGCACCTGCTGGCGGTGTGCGACGCGCACGGCAGGCTGCTGTGGGTCGAGGGCCACGCGGCGACACGGCGACACGCGGGGAAGATGAACTTCGTGCCTGGGGCGCGGTGGGCGGAGAACGCGGTCGGGACGAACGCCCCGGGCACGGCGGTCGCCCTGGACCGGCCGGTGCAGGTCTTCGCCGCCGAGCACTTCATACGACGGGTGCAACCGTGGACGTGCGCGGCCGCGCCGGTGCACGACCCCCGAACCGGTCGGGTGCTGGGCGCCGTGGACATCACGGGCGGCAACGGGCTGGCCCATCCGCACAGCCTGGGTTTCGTCCAGGCCGTCGCCCGGGCCGCCGAGGCCCATCTGGCCCTGCTCGCCCCGGCGCGGCCCGGCGCCGACGCCCCCCGACTGAGCGTGCTGGGCCGGGACGAGGCGCGACTGGTCACCGGCGACCGGGAGTTGCGGCTGAGCCGTCGGCACAGCGAGATCCTGCTGCTCCTGGCCCGGCGCCCCGAAGGCATGACCGGCGACGAGCTGCTGTGCGCGCTGTACGAGGACGAGTCGGTGACTCCGGTGACCCTGCGGGCGGAACTCGCAAGGCTGCGTGGAATCCTCGGACCCGGTCTGCTGGCATCGCGCCCCTACCGGCTCACGGTCGCCTGCGAGTCGGACCTGGCCGCCGTCGAGAGACGGCTGACGGCCGGGGCGGTGACGGCGGCGGCGACGGCGTACGCCGGACCGCCGCTGCCGGGATCGCAGGCGCCGGCGGTGGTGCGGCTCAGACGTCGGCTCACCGAGGGTCTGCGCGCCGCGCTGATCGCCTGCGGCGACCCCGATCTGCTGGCGGACTGGGCACACGCACCGTGGGGCGAGGACGACGTCGATGTGTGGCGGGCACTGGCGACGGCCCGTCCGACGGCGGCGACACGGACGCGCCTCGCGTCCCTGGAGGCCGAACTGACGACCCCGCCGGGGTGGCCGCACTCCTAGCCAGGGGCGACGGCCGAACGCGGATCCGTCGACGTCGATGCCTATGGCCCGACAGACGCTGGTGCTGAGCGCCTGGTGACTGCCTGTTGTGGTGGGTTGTCATGACTGCCTGTTGTGGTGGGTTGTGGTGGCTGCGCGTTGTGGTGGGTTGTGGTTGCCGGGTGGCGGGTGGTGGGTTGCCCGGCACTGCGGCCGCTGCACTGCTCTGCGCGCGCTCCGCCCACACGCAACGTGGTTGCAACGTCCGTTTCCCTAGCCTCGCGCGAAGAGCTGTCCAACGGCGGGCAGCGCTGCTGAAGGAGGCAGAGCAGGATGACCCGTTACGCGGCGCCCGGCACCGAAGGCGCGATCGTCTCCTACCAGACGCGCTACGACCACTTCATCGGCGGCGAGTACGTCCCCCCGGCTCTCGGGCGGTACTTCGAGAACCCGTCGCCGGTCAACGGGGAGACCTTCACGGAGGTGGCACGCGGTACGGCGGAGGACGTGGAGCGGGCGCTGGACGCGGCGCACGCCGCCGCGCCGGGCTGGGGGCGCACCTCGGCGACCGAGCGCTCCGACATCCTGCTGAAGATCGCCGACCGGATGGAGGCCTACCTGGAACCTCTCGCCGTCGCGGAGAGCTGGGAGAACGGCAAGCCGGTCCGGGAGACGCTGGCGGCGGACATTCCCCTGGCCATCGACCACTTCCGCTACTTCGCCGGGGCGGTCCGCGCCCAGGAGGGCTCGCTCAGCGAGGTCGACGACGACACCGTGGCCTACCACTTCCACGAGCCGCTCGGCGTCGTCGCCCAGATCATCCCGTGGAACTTCCCGATTCTGATGGCCACATGGAAGCTCGCGCCCGCCCTCGCCGCGGGCAACGCGGTGGTCATCAAGCCCGCCGAGCAGACCCCGGTGTCGCTGCACTACTGGATGAGTCTGGTCGCGGACCTGCTGCCGCCGGGCGTGGTCAACATCGTCAACGGGTTCGGACCAGAGGCGGGCAAACCGCTCGCGTCCAGCCCGCGGGTGGCGAAGGTCGCCTTCACCGGCGAGACGTCCACGGGGCGACTGATCATGCAGTACGCGGCTGAGCACCTCAAGCCGGTCACGCTGGAACTCGGCGGCAAGTCGCCGAACATCTTCTTCGACGACGTGTGGGACAAGGACGACGACCTCCGGGACAAGGCCCTCGAGGGGTTCACCATGTTCGCGCTGAACCAGGGCGAGGTCTGCACCTGCCCTTCGCGCGGCCTCATACAGCGCGGCAACTACGGCGACTTCCTCCAGGCGGCCGTCGCCCGCACCGAGCTCATCAAGCCCGGCCACCCCCTCGACACGGACACGATGATCGGCGCGCAGGCCTCCGGCGAGCAGCTGGCGAAGATCCTCTCCTATATCGACATCGGCCGGAACGAGGGCGCCAGGATTCTCACCGGCGGCGAACGCACCGAGCACGACGGGGAGTTGAAGGGCGGATACTACGTCCAGCCGACGATCTTCGAGGGCGACAACCGCATGCGGATCTTCCAGGAGGAGATTTTCGGCCCGGTCGTCTCGGTGGCGTCGTTCGACGACTTCGACGACGCCATCAAGATCGCCAACGACACGTCGTACGGCCTCGGCGCGGGGGTGTGGACACGGGACATCAACACGGCGTACCGCGCCGGCCGCGCGATCCAGGCCGGGCGCGTGTGGACCAACTGCTATCACGCGTACCCGGCGCACGCCGCCTTCGGGGGCTACAAGCAGTCCGGGATCGGACGTGAGACGCACAAGATGATGCTGGAGCATTACCAGCAGACGAAAAACCTCCTGGTGTCCTACTCGCCGAAGAAACTCGGCTTCTTTTAGAAGCACGACAAAAGGCGCCTGAACCGGTGTGGGAGCGTCGGTGGTGATGTCGTAGGAGATGCCACTGTTGCGAAGGCGGGTCGCGGTGGCGTCCACATGGGCGCTCGCCACGTGGGCCATGGTCCCGGTCAGGCGCTTTCCCTGGAGAAGGGGCGTGGAACCGGTGACGACAGCCCTCTGGGACACCCACGGAAGCGGGTCGATGCCCGGGGACGCCGTCGTAGCTCATCCCCTCATCGCGGCCCAGGGTGCAGCCCGACCGGACACCCGCTGGTGCAACCCTGGTCCGACCGCGGCGATGTCGCTCGCGGTGGTGGTCAGTCCACGCCGGGCCACGCTCCCCCGCCGGTCGCGGGATCGTTGTCCGACTCGACGGCGGGCGCGGCGCTGGTGGAGTCCGTGTCGAACAGCGCGTGCAGGGCATAGCGCTCCTTTCCCTTCTTCACCGGAGAGGCTCTTGTGACGACTTGCACCGGGCAACCGGCGGCGTTGCCCGGACTCGGGGGCCTCCTGCTGGACGGGCTCGGCGCCCGGGCGCGGTCCGGCGGAAAGGATGGACCTCACGGCTCGTCTCTGCCCGGGCGCCCTTCTCACCCGGAGGGTGTCGGCAGGAGCACCCGGGAGACCGCGCCGGTGTCGTGGTGGACGGTGTGCGTGCACGGCCGCAACTCGCTTCCGGTGCCGGGCAGTTCGCCGGTGCCCTCGTTGCGTGCGTACCGTGGGTGGGAGCCGCCGGCCACCAGCAGGCGGATCTGGTGTCCGGCCTTGATTGCGTGTGCGCAGGAGTCCAGCCGCACGCGCACGGGCAGTACTTGGTCGAGGGGCGAGCCGGGATCCAGGCGGAGGAACCCCTCGGCGAAGTTGCGGGACACGCCTTCAGGGTCGACGTCGCAGAGGCGTACGAAGATGTCGGCGTGCGGGTTGCTCCTGCTGTGCGCCAGCTCGACGACGGGTGTTCCCATGATCTCCAGCGGCTCGGTCAGCGGGGCAGTGGTGAAGGTGAGCACATCGGAGCGGCTCTCCAGTGCGGCGTTGTCCTTGGCCCCGCCGCCGGGGAGGAGCAGCGGGCCGCCGAGAGTGGGCGTGGGGTCCACCGGGTCGTAGACATACGTGGACGGCGCGCCGCCGCTCGGTTCGTCGGCCAGGAGTCCGCCGCCGGACTGCAGGTAGCGCACGGTTTCACCGGGCCCCGGTGGCCATTCGGCCGACTGTCGCCAGGCGCCCTGCCCGGTGACGTACACGTCGACGGGGCGTGCGGGCCGTGGGTGTGCCGACGCTTCGTCCGCGAGGTGCGTCTCCAGCCATTCGAGATTGCCGCGGAGCAAGAGCCCCATGCCCTTTTGGCTCAGTTCGTGGTGGGTCCACGGGCCGACCGTGAGTGAAACGTCGACCCCTCGTGCACGCAGCGCCTGGTACTGGTGCAGGGTCTGGTCGAGGAAGAGGTCCTGCCAGCCTGCGACCAGTCGCACCGGGACGTCCACGCGCTGGAGGGCGTCGTCGAGTCTGAGCCGGTCCCACAGGGGGTCGTCGGGGTCCGGAGTCGTCAGCCATTCTTTGAACCACTGGGCTTCGTGCCCGGTCGCCTCGTCGGCGGCATCGGCCAAGGGGAGGGCGCCGAAGACCGGGGCCAGCCTCCGGTTCAGCGTCAGCAACCTGGTCACGCTCCGCAGCCCGGTGAACTGCTCCTGGTGGACGACCGACTCCGCCCAGGGCAGGAAGTCACCCAGCCGGAACGCTCCCTCTCCGTAGACCGCGTCGCGCATGTCGTGCGGGGCGACCGCGATCAAGCAGGTGCGCAGTTCGGGGGGCGGATCCATCAGCAGCGCCCACTGGGTCCAGCCCACATAGGATGCCCCGGCGGTCGCGAACCGTCCGTCGAACCACGGCTGTGTCCGCAGCCAGGCCACCGCGTCCTGGGCGTCGTCGGCCTCGTTCGCCATCGGGTAGAAGGCTCCCGTGGAGCCGAACGTGCCGCGGCAGCTCTGCATCACGACGTGATAGCCGTGGTCCGCGTAGACCCTCGCCTCCAGATCATGCGGAAAGCCTCGCCCGTACGGTGTGCGCAGGAGGACGGTCCCCTTCGGCCGGCCGGTGACGGGGGCGTAGTGGTCGGTCACCAGGACGGCGCCGTCGCGGGTGGGGACCGGGAGATTCCGCTCGACCTGGTAACCATGCCGCGTGCCCGGCAATCGCATCAGGCGGGTCAGGACGCGGTCCGCCGCGCGGGCGGTCAGGCGCGGCAGCGCCAATGCGGTGGGACGGGGAAGTGTCGTGGTCATTCCTTGGTTTCCCGCCATTCGGTGGAGGTGTTCGGGACGTGACGGGCCCGGGTCGGCTTCACAGGCAGGCGTGCAGCGCACGGCTGAGCGCGTTGGCCCGGTCGTCGGGCAGGCCGCCGGGCTGTGCTGTCTGGTAGGCGAAGGCGATCTCCTCGTCCGGGTGGGCGAAGGCGAGGCAGCCGCCGAAGCCGTCGTGGCCGAAGCTGCCGGGGCCGATCATCGGCCGGAGAGTGGAGCTGGTCATGAAGCCGGTACCCCAGCCGCTGCCCTGGTCGGGGCCGACGAACGGACGGCCTTCGGAGCGCACCACGAGCGCGTCTCGGACGATGTCCGCGCCCAGCAGTCTGACTCCGTCGACCTCGCCCACGGTTGCCGCGTACAGCCGTGCCAGGCTGCGGGCGTTGGTCACGAGATTGCCTGCCGGTATCTCCACCGACAGCCACGCTTCTGTGTTGGCGGCCTGGATGAGGCGGGCGACGTCGAAGACACCGCCCAGGCTGAGGGAGCGTTCGATCATGGGTGTGGCGAAAGCTGCGGCGATCATCGCGGCGGCCTCGGGGTCGGTGACGGGCAGCGGGTCCG
Organism: Streptomyces sp. SAS_272; assembly: GCF_052543235.1. Lineage (NCBI taxonomy): Bacteria > Bacillati > Actinomycetota > Actinomycetes > Kitasatosporales > Streptomycetaceae > Streptomyces > Streptomyces sp. SAS_272. The sequence continues at coordinate 89,251 of NZ_JBMNDR010000017.1, forward strand.
CCAGGGGGTGGAAATCGGCGGACGCGAGGTCGGCGCCGTACGTCATCGTCAGGTCCAGGGGATCGGTGACGTGCTCGCGCAGCCACTGGCCGGGCCGCAGTCCCGTCGCCCGGCGCAGCACCTCGCCGGCCAGCCAGCCGAACGTGAGCGCGTGGTAGGCGTACGCCGTCCCGGGAGCCCAGGCCGGAGCCTGCCGGGCCAGTCCGTCCGCCACCGGCTCCCACGCACGCAGTTCCTCCAGCGTCACATCCCACTCGGGCGCCACCAGGCCGGCCCGGTGCGCCAGCAGCTGCCGTACCGTCGTCGCCTCCTTGCCCTGCGCGGCGAACTCCGGCCAGTACTTCGCCACCGGGGCTTCGAGGTCGATCAGGCCGCGCTCGGCGGCCATCAGCAGGCAGACCGTGGTGACGCCCTTGCTGACGGAGAACACGGTGATGCGGGAGTCGGGGGTCCAGGCGCCCCGGGCGGTCCGCCCGGCCCAGATGTCCACCACCGGCTCTCCCCCGGCGTACACCACACAGGAGGCGGCCGTGTCGCCGCGGTCCCGGAAGTTGTCGGCGAAGGCGTCCGCGATGCGCTCGAAGCCGCTGGACACGTGGCCTTCCACCAGCACTGCTGTCATGTCACGCACTCCTTCGTGCCGTGTTGTCCCGTATCTGGGGGATGATCTGAGGCCAGAGCTGAGGCGGAAGCTCATGACCCATGCCGCGGTAGACGGTCAGCTTCGAGTCCGCGATCAGTTCGTGCATGACCCTGGACCCGTCGGGGTCTATCAGGAGGTCGCCGTCGCCGTGCAGGATCGTGGTGGGCGCGGTGATGCCGTGCAGGCGGGACGTACGGTCGGGAGAGGCGTACAGCGCCTGCAACTGCCGCAGGACGCCGTCGGGGTCGTAGTCCCGGTCGTACATCTGGCCGCCGAGGTCCCGCAGCCACGTGGTGTCCTGGGGGTATCCGGGTGAGGCGCACACCGCTTCGTTCTCCAGGTACTGCGCGATCGCCTCGTCGCGGTTGCGGGCCCGGGGGACCTGCGTCCGCTCGTCGATCACGTCGCGTCCGGGGAGGAAGTCCGTGCGGGGGGCCGTGTAGACCAGGGCGAGGGTCAGTACGCGCGTGGGGTGGTCGAGGGTGAGCTGCTGGGCGACCATGCCGCCCAGTGACTGTCCCACGATGTGTGCCGCGGGAATGTCGAGCGCGGTGAGCAGGCCCGCGGTGTCGTTCGCCATGTCGGCCAGGGTGTAGCCGCCTTGCGGGAACTTCTCCGACAGGCCGACATCCCGGTTGTCGAAACGGAGGACGTGGAAGCCCTCGTCGGCGAGTTGTCGGCAGAAATCGGCGCGCCATCCGAGCATGTGGGCCCCGAGGCCCTGGATCAGCAGCAGCGGGGGGTTGCCGGGATCGCCGAAGGTGTCGTAGTTGAGCGACACCCCGGCGGGCGTGGTGATCACGGTCATGAAATCTCTTTTCGACTGTCGGATCGAGCGGCTGCCCATGGCCGGCGCACCGGCACAAGGCGGCCGTGCCGCTGACGAGGAACGAGAAACGGGGAACGGGGAACGGGGAACAGCGAGCCGTGGCCGCAGAGCCCCGATGTGTGAGCCGGCGGTGGCCGATAAGTGAGTCGGGGCAGACCGGTGGGCGCCTTGAGCCTCCGTCCGGGTTCGGCCCGCGGCGTGTGTGCGATGTCGTCGGCGACGGCGTTGTTCAGCGCACGGAAGGCGTCGGTGCGGCCGCCGCCTCTGTCGGTACGGTGCTGAGTTCCTGCCACCGGTGACAGGCGACGGTCGTGCCCGCCGGGGTCTGTTCGAGCACTGGCCGTTCGGCGTGGCACAGCGGGGCCGCGTGGGGACACCGTGCGGTGAAGGGACATCCCGCGGCGGAGACCGGGCCGGTGTTGTCGCCCGTGCGCACGCGCCGCAGACGGCGTTCCGCCTGGCGCACCGGGTCCGGGACGGGCGCCGCTTCGAGCAGGGTCCTGGTGTAGGGGTGCAGCGGCCTGCTGTAGACCGTGTCGGCGGGCCCCTGCTCCATGATCTGGCCGCGGTAGAGGACCATGATGCGGTGCGAGAGGTGCCGGACGACGTCCAGGTCATGGGCCACGAACAGGTAGCCGAGTGCGAACTCGTCCTGCAGTTCCCGCAGCAGGTTGAGCACCTGGGCCTGGACCGAGAGGTCCAGCGCGCTGACCGGCTCGTCGCAGATCACCAGCCGCGGTCGGGCGACGAGAGCCCGGGCGATGGCGATGCGTTGCCGCTGGCCGCCGGAGAAACTCGACGGGTAGCGGTCGGCGGCGGTCGCGGGGAGTCCGACGCGTTCGAGCATGGTGACGACCCGGTTGCGGACCTCGTCCTTGGCCGGCTTCTCCGCTCGCAACGACTCGCCCAGCGTCTGAGCGACGGTTCTCGTCGGGTTCAGTGAGCTGTAGGGATCCTGAAAGATCACTTGCAGGTCGCGGCTGAGCGCACGGCGCCGGTTGTGGCCGGCTCGTGTGATGTCCTCGCCCGCGAACTCGATCCGGCCTTCGGTCGGTGACGCCAGACCCAGCACGGCCCGGCCGATGGTGGTCTTGCCGGAGCCTGATTCGCCCACCACGCCCAGCGTCTCCCGCTCGGCCACGGAGAAGCTCACGTGGTCGACGGCGCGCAGGACGGGCGAGCCGTGGCCGCGGCGGAAGTGGACCGACAGATCGCGGACTTCGAGGAGATTCGTCTCGTCGTTCACGTCATGCACCTTCGATCTGGTGGGCGTAGAGGCAGCGGGCCTCGTGGGAGGCGCCGATGTCGAGGAGAGGAATCCCGCCGCTGCCGCACTGATCGGTGGCACGCGCGCATCTCGACCGGAAGTGGCAGCCCTGCGGCCACGAGCCCGGCATGGGGACCGCCCCCGGGATGGTGGGCAGCACTGCCGAGCCGTGCCGGCTGTGCGGATTCGAGGCGAGCAGTGCCCGGGTGTAGGGGTGGTGCGGGTCGCCGAACAGCTCTCGCACACCTGCGCGTTCGGCGACCTGGCCGGCGTACATCACCACGACCCGGTCGCACATGTCGGCGACCACGCCCAGGTCGTGGGTGACCAGCATGATCGCCATGCCCCGCTCGCGCTTGAGCGTGCGCAGCAGATCGAGGATCTCCACCTGGATGGTGACGTCGAGGGCGGTGGTCGGCTCGTCGGCGATCAGGAGCTTCGGTTCCCCGGCGAGGGCACGTGCCACGACGACGCGCTGGGCCATGCCGCCCGACAGCTCGTGCGGGTAGCGGCGGGCCACGAGACGGGGCTCGGGGAGCTGCACCTGCTCCAACAGCTCGATGGCGCGTCGCTTGGCCTGGGCACGGCTCATTCCGGTGTTGATCCGGACGGCTTCGGCGAGTTGCCAGCCGATCCGGAAGGCGGGATCGAGCGCGACCATCGGTTCCTGGGAGACGTAACCGATCTCCGTACCGCGGACGGCCTGGAGTTCGGACTCCGACATGGCCGCGAGGTCCCTGCCGTCGAAGAGGATGTGTCCGGAGTCGATCCGTCCGCCGCCGCCGAGCAGCGCGATGATGGCGAGGGCTGTCGTGGTCTTCCCGCAACCGGACTCCCCGACGACTCCGACGGTCTCCCCACGGGCGATGTCGAAGGTCACCCCGTCGATCGCACGGACGGGGCCGGTGGGCGTGGCGAAGGACACCGTGAGGTCGCGGACCGAGAGCAGACTGTCGTCGGTGCTCGCGGGAACGACAGCGGCAGCCGGCGTGGGCGCGCTTTTGCGCTTGTCGCGCAGCGGGAGGGCGGACTTCGCAGACCAGCCCTCCGTGCCGGCGTCTCTGACCGCGTCGCCCAGAAGTCCGAACGCCAGCACGGTCAGCGCGATCGCCAGGCCGGGCGGCCAGATCAGCCAGGGCTGTTGGAAGAGGGCGCCGACGCCGTCCGCGACCATGCCTCCCCAACTCGGCTCGGGCGGGGCGGCGATGAGGGCGAGGAAGGCCAGCCCGGTCTGCACCAGCAAGGCGGTCGCCGCCAGCAGGGACGCCTGCACGACGATGGGTCCCATGATCCGCGGAAGTACGTGCCGGGTGATGATGTAGGTCCGCGACATGCCGGACACCCGGGCGGCGGCGACGTAGAGCTGTTCGCGCACCGGCAGTGTCGCGGCTCGTACGACGCGTACGAGACCCGGCGCGGCCAGGACACCGAGCGTCGCCATCGCGGCTGCCACGCTCTGTGGGAAGACCGACAGCACGACGATGACCAGGATGATCGCCGGCAACGACAACACGAGATCCGCCAGCCAGATGATCACCCGGTCGACCTTGCCGCCCACGTAGCCGGCCACCAGCCCGATGGGCACGCCCAGCGCCAGGACGACCGCCATCGCCTGGACGACGCCGACCAACGTGACGCGGGTGCCCACCAGCAGACGCTGGAGGACGTCGCGTCCCAGGCTGTCGACGCCGAGGGGATGAGCGGCGCTCGGGCCGTGTAGGGCGGCTCCGAGATCGCCGGCCCTGTCGGTGCCGACATGCGGCATCAGCATCGGGGCGGCGACGGCGATCACCACGAGGATCGCCAGATACGCCAGGCACACGACGGCCGACGGCCGTCGCATCAGGCGGCGGACGAAGCCGGGGGTGGCAACAGCTGACGCCGACACTTCGGCATCGGACACGGTCATGTTGCGCTCACTCTCGGGTTGAGCAGCCCGTAGGCGAGATCGACCGACAGGTTGACGATGATGACCACCACGGTGAAGAACACCGCGACCGCCTGGACCGTCGGGATGTCATGGGCCAGGGCCGAGCTGACCACGAGCGAACCGAGACCCGGCACAGAGAAGACGCTCTCGATGAGAACCGCGCCGCCCAGCAGGCTGACGGTCTGGAGACCCAGGACGGTGACGACCGGGATGGCGGCGTTCTTGAGAGCGTGCCGATAGATCAGTGAGGTTCGGGAGACCCCGTTGGCGGCGGCCATCCTGATGTACTCACTTCCCAGCACGTCGAGCATGGCTTCCCGGGTCTGCTTCAGGACCGCGGCAACGGACCCGAGGGAGAGTGCGGTCACCGGCAGCACCAGCGAACGGGCCCAGTCCTGGGGCGACTCGGTGAACGGCACGTAGCCCAGCGCGGGGAACCACCGCAGCTTGATGGCGAACACGACGACCAGCACGGAGCCGACCCAGAAGACCGGCAGTGCCCAGCTGAGCAGGGCGACCGCGTCGACCGCCCGGCCGATCACTCCACCACGCACGGCACTGAACACGCCGAGGCCTACGCCGACCACGACGCTCACCAGCAGAGAGCCGACGACGAGTGACATGGTGACGGGCACTCGGCTCGTGATCGATTCCAGGACCGGGGTGCCGCTGGTGATCGAGTTGCCGAAGTCACCCGAGACCGCGTCGCTCAGCCAGCGCCCGTACTGCTCGTAGACCGGGAGGTCCAGCCCGAGTTGCCGGCGCAGCGTTTCGTACTGTTCCTGTGTGCCGCTGCTTCCGAGCATCTGCCGTGCGGCGTCTCCCGGGGTGAGCGACAGCAGCAGGAAGTTGAAGCTCGACACGACCAGCAGCAAGGGGACCGCCGTCACCGTGCGGCGGGCCAGCAGCGAGGTCAGCCCGCCGCCTCCGGTGCCGCGTCTGCGGAGGGTGCGCCCGCGAGGGGAGCGCGTGAGCGGCGCTCCCATCGTGTCAACCGATGTGTGGGCCATCGTCAGCTCTTCCATCCGAGGTCGGCGCCGAAGACCATCCAGGAGCCCTTCTGGACTCCGGTGATGTGCTCGTTCATGCCCCACGGGATGTGGTACTCGTAGATCGGCACATTGAGCGCCTGCTCGGTGACCGCGCTGTTGAGCTCCCTGAACGTCTTGGCCGCCTGGGCGCCCTGCTCCGTCTGCCCCTGCTGGTAGAGCGCGTCGATCTTGGCGTTCGAAGCACCGAAGGGGTTCAGCGAGGCCTTCGGGGCGTACAGGAGCGAGTAGGCGATCGACGTCGGGGAGATGTCAGGTGACCACTCCATCGCGGCGAACTTCTTCGAGAGCGCCTGCTGGACGAAGTCGGTGGTCGCCGGGGTGACCTTGACGTGGACGCCGACCTTTTCCCAGTCCTTCGCGACCGTCTGCATCGTCGGGTCGCCCCAGTTGCCGATGATGGATCCCGGGTCCACCACGTCCATGCTGAAGCCGTGCGGGTAACCGGCCTGGGCGAGCAGCGCCTTCGCCTTCGCCGGGTCGTAGGGGTAACGATTCTCCAGCGCCGGGTCGGTGTACTCGGTCTGGGTCTGGGAGGTGGCCCGACCGTACTCGCCGACCATCGCCTTGGTGATCGACTCACGGTCGACGGCGTAGTTCAGCGCCTGCCGCACCCGGACGTCGGCGAGCGGCTTGGTGGCGGTCCCGTTGCGGTCGGAGAGCGTCACCGTCACGGTGCCGCTGCGCCAGTGCATCACCTTCACGCCCGCCTTCTCCGCCGCGGGCGCGGTGGAGGAGTCCAGGTTGCCGAAGTCGATCTGCCCGGCCTGGAACGCACGCAGCATCGAGGAAGGGTTGGAGATGATCCGAACGGTCACCTTCTTGAACCGGACGGCCGACGGGTTGTAGTAGTACTTGCTCGGTACGAGGGTGTAGTGGTCGTTCGTCACGGACTGGGCGGGGTCCAGGACGTAGGGGCCGACGCCGTACGTGCCCTTCGCCAGGCTGGCGGGGTCGGCGACGGACTTGGGGCTGGAAAGGGCGCCCCGGTTTCCGTACTGGGACAGGAGGAGGGGCACGATCGCGGACGGCGAGGCGAGGTCGAGCCGGACCGTGTACTCGCCCTGGGTCTCGACGGAGGCGATCGAGAGCGTGGAGGTGTACGGCCCGGGCTGCTTCGCGAAGTAGTCCAGCCAGGTCTTGACCGCCGCCGCGTTCAGCGGACTTCCGTCGCTGAAGCGGATCCCCTTCTTGAGGGTGAACTCGAAGACCCTGTTCCCCTTTCCGACGTACTTGTAGTTGCTCACCAGAGCCGGGGCGGCGGTGTAGTCGGCGTTCATGTGGAACAGGGATTCGTTGGTCATGGAACGCATCACGTTCGGTGCGCCGCCGCCGTCCTTGGCCGGGTCGAGCGTGGACGGCCCGAACGAGAGGCCGATGCGCAGCTCGTTCGCGCCGGCGCGCGCCGATCCGCTCCCTCCCTGGCTGCCGGCGCCGCACGCTGTTGTGCCGAGCGCCAGCGCCGAAACGGCAAGCAGCGCGATCAGTGGTCTGCGGTTCATGCGTCTTCTCCTGGAAGTCTCAACTGGGCCACGAGTCGCGTGTCGATACGCGGTGGTCACTTGCGTGGGGACTGCGGGGGTCGCCGGCGGGTCCGCTCGGCCACGGCGAGTGCCCGCCGGCCCCATCAGGTGCGGGTCAGGACCGGTCCGACGCGCGAGCAGGCAGGCCCGGAGGCGTCGAAGCGGCGTGACGCGGAAGGGTCGTGGTCATGAGACCGGATCGGCGGCGACGCCACGCGGCCGGGCGTCGCGTCGGTGCTGACGGGGATCGTGTCGTCCATGACAGATCTCTCTTCGTGAGGATCCACCCCGTCGGCACGTACGAAGACAGTGATCAGCCGGGGGTGGGCGGCTCGGGCAGAACGGGTGCAGGGGCGTCCGTCCCCTACGGGCCATTGCGGCGACCGATGCGGCGATCTAATACGTATTAGACACGCTGGTGGCCGTACCGTAGCCTGTGCGTGAAGGCGTGGCAAGAGGTCGGGAGGGGCATTGCCAAGAGTCACCAGCAAGGACGTGGCACGCGAGGCCGGGGTCTCACAGACCACCGTCAGCTTCGTGCTCAACGGCAGGGACGAGCACGGCCTCTCCGCGGAGACCCGCCGTCGCGTACTGGAGACGGCGAAGCGCCTCGGCTACGTACCGTCGGGAGCCGGCCGCGCGCTGCGCAAAGGCCGCAGCAACGTCGTGCTCTGCGTGGTTCCGGACCTCCCCGTCGCCGAGGCCATGGAACAGTTCAAACTGGCCCTCGGCCGGTCGCTGGGCGAGGCCGGTTACACCTGTGTGTACCTGCACCACGACCAAACGGCCACGCCGCTGGCCGAGTTGTGGCAGCACGTCCAACCGGCGGTGGTCGTCGCCTTCGGCAGCCTGCCGCCCGCCGACGCGATGTCACTGGAGCGGGCGGAAATCCCGCTGATCGACGGCGTGTTCACCCCGGACAACACCCGCCTGACCGGGCTGAACCAGGAAGACATCGGACGCCTGCAGATCGAGCACCTCGCCGCGCGCGGGCACCGACACATCGGCTATGGCGCGGTTGACGACCCACGAGAGCGCCCCTTCTGTCAGCCGCGCCTCCAGGGAGCCACCCGGGCCTGCGACGAACTGGGGCTGCCGGCCCCGCAGGTCGTCAGCATGCGCTATTCGCGGTCCAGCGCCCGGGACGCCGTCACGGAGTGGACGCAGGGAGCCGCCCCGGTCACGGCAGTCGCCGCCTTCAACGATCTGATCGCGCTCGCCGTCCTGGCCAACTGCCGCACGCAGCGCATCGCAGTCCCGGACGACCTGGCGCTGATCGGCGTCGACGACCTCCCCGTGAGCTCGCTCGCCGTACCGGCCCTGACCACCATCGGGATGGACCTCACCGCAGCGGCCCGCAATCTCACCACCAGCACTCTGTCGACGCTCGGCGCGCCGACCCCGACAAGGTCGAGCCGCCCCGAAGCAGGCGACATCCTCTCGCTCATCCAGCGCGAGACGACTTGACTTGCTCCTCGGGCTGAAGCCCGAGGATTCTGGCCTTCTCGTCCGTTGCTGTGCCGCTACGCGGCACGGGGTTCGGGGGAGAATCCGTGGCTTCCTGCTTCGTTGCGCTGTGCCGGGACGATTCCTGGTCTTACCTGCGCTCCACAGGCTGCGACCGCCAGTCCGGCGGCCGTTTTCACGTTCTTCGCGGCGTTGTGGTCCCGGTCGTGGACCCTGCCGCACGCGGTGCAGGTCCATTCCCTGATGTGGAGGGGTTTGGGGCCGTCCTTGACGCCGCAGGCGGAACAGGTCTGGGAGGTCGGCTCGAACCTGCCGATCTTCACCAGGGTGCGCCCGTACCGGACCGCCTTGTACTCCAGCATGGCCACGAACTGCGACCAGCCCGCGTCATGCACGCTCCTGGCCAGCCTGGTGCGCGCCAGTCCCTTGACCGCCAGGTCCTCCACACCGATCGCTTGGTTCTCGCGGATCAGCTTCGTGGAGAGCTGGTGGTGGAACTCGCGGCGTGCGTCGGCCACGTGCGCGTGGGCGCGGGCGACCTTCAGACGGGCTTTCTCCCGGTTCTTCGACCCCTTCTGCTTACGGGACAGCTCGCGCTGGGCCTTCTTGAGTTTCTTCTCCGCGCGGCGCAAAAACCGCGGGGAGTCGATCTTCGTACCGTCGTCGAGGACCGCGAAATGCGTCAGGCCCAGGTCGATGCCCACCGTCTGGTCGCTGTCCGGCATCGCGGCGGCGTCGGCGTGCGGGTCGGCGTCGATGACGAAGGACGCGAAGTACCGTCCGGCCGCGTCCTTGATCACGGTGACCGAGGACGGCCTTGTGGGCAGAGTGCGGGACCACTTCACCTTCACCGCACCGATCTTCGGCAGGTTCAGCCGCCCGCCACCGGTGACCGACCAGCGGGCATTGGCCGTGAACCGGATCGACTGCCGGCTGTCCTTGCGGGACTTGAACCGGGGCGCACCCACCCGTGGTCCCTTACGGGCCCCCTTGAGGGAGGCGAAGAAGTTGCGGTAGGCGGCCTCCGCGTCGCGCAGAGACTGCTGGAGCACCACGACGGAGACCTCTCCCAGCCAGCACCGCTCCCCGGTTCGCTTCGCCTCGGTGATCAGCTTCTTGGAGAGTTCACCGACCGCCGGGAACGCCGCGCCCGCTCTGCGGGCGTCCTCGCGGGCGCGCACCGCGTCGTTGAACACGACGCGGGCACACCCGAACGCCTTCGCCAGCGCCGTTTGCCGGCCGGTGTCCGGGTACAGGCGGAAGCTGTACCGGAGCTGCATGACGGCCACGCCACATACTTGGGTTATGGGTGAGATGCAGTAGATCAGAACTGGCCGGCACTGTGCTTTCGTGATGCATGTGCATTTGGTCTTCGTGACCAAGTTCCGGCACAAGGTGTTCACCGATGCCCATCTGACGCGCATGGAGGAGATCATGCGGTCGGTGTGCGCGGACTTCGAGTGCGAACTGGCGGAGTTCAACGGCGAGGACAACCACGTCCACCTCCTGGTGAACTTCCCGCCCAAGGTGGCGGTCACCAAGCTGGTCAACTCCCTCAAGGGCGTCTCCTCCCGCCGCCTGCGCCAGGAGTTCCCCGACCTGGTACAGCACTACTGGCGGGCCAGCAAGCTCTGGTCCGGTTCCTACTTCGCCGGAACCGTCGGCGGCGCCCCACTCTCCGTGGTCAAGCAGTACATCGAACGGCAGAACCGGCCCGCGTGAGCATCACCCGGCTCCGCCGGGACCAGCCATCGCGGTGCTCCGCGCCACAGGTGGCGAACACGGCACGTCCGGCTCCGCCGACCAGGAATCCGCGACGCTCCGCGTCGCCACGCCAAGATTCGCTTCACCACCGGGCTGAAGCCCGATGCACTGCGAATGAATCCCGGTAGCCGCCGCCTTGGCCTCCCAGAGCGCCGACCGCTTCGTCCCGGCACCTCACCCTGCTCTGCCCCGGGTACGACGAAGGTTCAGAGCGTCGACACAGTGACAGCCTTCGGCGCCTCGCTGACACCTTTTGCTGGGGTTCGCCGCCCCACCGGGCCAGTGGGCCCGCGCGCACCTGTGTCCGGTGTGCACGAAAACCAATGGGCGCCGCAGCGCTCTGGAGCACTGCGGCGCCGGACTGCCCGATCGCCTGCTCTCACGGCGTTGGACGGGCCCTGAGCAGGGCCGATCATGTCCGTCTACAGCTTTCCCGTCCGGAAATCCGCGCTGCTCTTGAGGACTGCGGATTCCAGGGTCCAGTTCTCCGGCTGGACCCTCTCCCAGAGACTTCCCTTGCCGAGTTCCCGTCCCAACTGGTCTTCGCGTCGGAACCATTCCTCAGCGCTTCTGATCCTGTTGGGGTGAATTTCGTCGAGCAAGGCGTAGTCCCTGGTGATGATTCCGTGCTTCCACACGTTCCAGAAGCCCGTGAAATTGTCACGGAAGCTCATCGTGCTCTTGTCGTTGGGGTCGGCGTTGTAGCCGGCGGGGTGATCAGCGACATTCTTGAGGTCCGGACCGTCCCAATAGGACTCCAGATCAGTGTCGACGTACCGCGCCGGATGCCCGGTGACCTTCTCGAACGCCGCGGCCATATCGGCATAGGCCATGTGCTCGATGGCCACTTCGAGGTCCATGCCGTTGGCGCGTTCCGGGTGGTCGAAGAGCCAGCGGACATAGAATCCACAGTCGTCGAGAGACACGTGCGGAACGGCTCCCTCGCCGAGCGGAACCCGCCATGTGACGACGCCGTCCTCGACGCTGGGCGTCATGGGCGTGAGCGGCGATATCACCATCTCGATGTAGGGACCTGACGTGAAGACCGCCGCTCCCATCCGGTCGCTGTTCTTCTGGTTCTGGAACAGTACCCATTCGGCCATACGGCCCTTGCCGTCGTAGTGGCCCGTGCGGAACCTGGAGTCGTAGCCTGACTTCTTGAGGGCGTAGTCGAGGTTTCCGTAGACGAAGAACTTGATTCCTTCCTCGATGGCTATCTCATAACTGCGGATGGCCCAATAAGTCTCGGTCTTCTCGCCGGTGTTGAACCCATCGATGTTGATGAACGCCCCGTCACAGCTACGAAATCCCTCGCGGAGCACATCCTCGTCGGCGAACGTCCCTTCGAGGATGGATACGTTGCCGAGCGCGAGGAGTTCCTGTGCCCGGGCGGAGGTGGCATCCCGGGTGAGGACCCGGACGGAGTACTTCTTGTCTTCGACAAGAGCGCGGACGACGGGCATTCCCTGGGCCCCTGTGCCTCCGATGACGAAGATGGCCGAGGTGGCATGGGATGACATGGTTCTTGACTCCGGGGGGTTGGGTGCGCGCAATCAACGCACGTCGGACGCGGCTCGTCGGGGGGCTGATCTCAGCGCCGGCTCGATGGTCGACGGCTCCGACCGGATGACGTACGCCGCCGCCCGAGGGCCACATGACGAGAAACCGATCGGTTTCCATCATGGTACACCGATCGGTTTCCATGCGGCAAGCCCTCGTCGGTCCGCATCGTCCGCCCCGGGCGGTCCGGTCTCCGGGCAACGGCAGGCAGCCGGTAGGCGGCGCACGCCCTCGCCCAGCCACGGCGACAAGGGCAGGGAGTGACGTCGGGCATGGTCAGGGGGCAGGGACGCCGGGCGGCGCGGAGGAACGCCGCGTCCCACCTCGCGATGCGCGCAGAAACTCTTCTGACCTGCGAGACTCCGCTCAGAACGGGACGGTCAAGGCAGCAGGCCCTGTCGACGTGCGGCGACCACTGCCTCGAAGCGGGTGCCGGCTCCCAGCTTGCGCATCGCGCTGCGCAGATACGACTTGACGGTTTCGGGCAGCAGCGACAGCCTGCGCCCGGTTTCGGCGTTGTTGCAGCCCAGCGCCACCTGCGCCAGGACATCGAGTTCCCGGGGCGCCAGCCGTGGCCCCGGGGAGGGCGCGGTGGACGGCCCTGCCAGCCTTCCGGCCATGTCGAGCAGCCGTCCGCGCAGGTCCTCGTCGGGCACCTGCTGTGCCAGGCGCCGCAACTCAGCGTGCACCTGACGAAGTTCTTCCGTTGGCACGCCCCGGTGCCCGTCGATGGCGCTGCCCTGCGCGGCGTGCAGCAGGCGCAGGCGGTGGTCGACCTCGTCACGGACGGCCAGCTCGCCGGCCAGTCGCCGGGAGGCGTCGGCGACCGCGTCGATCGCCCGGTCTCCGAGCGGGGCCGGGCCGCGACTGGCCCCGTAGAGCACCGCGCGCACCTCGCCGGACACCACGACGGGCACGGCGAGGAGGGAGCGGATCCCCTCCGTCAGCACGGGGTGGTCGTAGTCGTGCGTGATCGAGCGGGCCGACCTGTAGTCGTTCACCTTGGCCGGCTGCCCCGTGCTGAGCACCCGGCCGCCCAGTCCGGCCTCGGCGCGCACTCTGAGGCCGCGCAGACCGGCCGTACGCACACCGATGAACTGCGACAGGCTCAGCAGCCCGTTCTCCACCTGCCCGCCGAACAGGACGGGGATGTCGGAGCGGTCGTGGACCTGGCGGAGCGCCTGCCGGATCGCGTCGCGGTCATCGGGCCGTAGGAGGGCGTCGGGGTTGGAGTGCATCACCCGTACCCCTTTCCGGGGGTAGTGCGCCGTCGTCGTGATGCGGAGCATAAACCGCCGTAACACCCGCGCCATAGAGCAGCGGCGATCGGACAGGAGACTGCGTGGCCATGAACGAAGGACCAGACCCAGTGGTGACCGCGACCGCCGGCGGATCGCCGGAAGACCGGGTGCGGGAGTTGCTCGGCCTCGTCGGCGCTCCGGACGCCTGCGCCGCCGAACTGCTCTGCGACCGCCATCCCGCGGACTCCGTGGCCTTCACGGTGGTCGAGAAGGACCTGACATCCACGGACCTGACGTACGGAGCGCTGCGCCGCGACTCTGCCAGGTTCGCCGCCGCCCTCGCCGACCTGGGTGTCGAGCGCGGCGACGCGGTCGCCACCCTGATGGGCAAGTCTGCCGATCTGGTCGTGGCCCTGCTGGGCATCTGGCGCCGCGGGGCCGTGCACGTACCGCTGTTCACCGCCTTCGCGCCGTCCGCCGTGGCCCTGCGGCTCGGCGCGAGCGGAGCGAAGGCCGTCGTGGTCGACGCGGACCAGCGGGGCAAGCTCGCGCCCGGGGAGGACATGCCCGCCGACCAGCCCTGGCTGTCTGTGGTCGCGGGAGGAGCCCCCGAGGGCGCGGAGCTGTCGTTCGGTGAACTGCTCTCCCGGTACTCCGGTGATGAACCGCAGGGCCGCCCGGCCTCGACGGGCGCGGACGCCCCGCTGGTCCTGCTGTTCACCTCGGGCACCACCGGCGCCCCCAAAGGCGTCCCGGTGCCCGTCAAGGCCCTGGCCTCGTTCCAGGCCTACCTGGAGTTCGGCCTCGACGTCCGCGAGAACGACGTGTTCTGGAACGCCGCCGACCCCGGATGGGCGTACGGCCTCTACTACGCGATACTCGGCCCGCTTGCGGCCGGACGCCGCAGCCTGCTGCTGCACGCCGGCTTCAGCCCGGCCCTGACCTGGCAGGTCATGGCGGCTTTCGGTGTCACCAACTTCGCGGCCGCGCCGACGGTCTACCGCAGCCTGCGGGCCGCGACCGACCCGGTCCCCGAGGGGGTACGCCTGCGGCGGGCTTCCTCCGCCGGCGAGCCGCTCACCCCGGAGGTCGTCGAGTGGTCGGAGAAGGCCCTGGGCGTGGCGGTGCGCGACCACTACGGGCAGACCGAGCACGGCATGGTCGTCGCCGCCGCCTGGGCCGACGCCGTCCGGACACCGGTGCCTCCCGGCTCGATGGGCCGACCGCTGCCCGGCTGGTCCGCCGAGGTGCTGTACGAGGAGCGGGACGAACCCGCCCCACCCGGCACCCTCGGCCGGGTGGCCCTCAGCGTGCCGGACAGCCCGCTGCTGTGGTTCACCGGGTATCTGGACGCGCCGGAGAAGACCGCCGAGCGTTTCACCGCCGACGGCCGCTGGTGCCTCACGGGCGACGCCGGCTCCAGGGACCGCAACGGCTGCTTCTCCTTCTCCTCCCGCGACGACGACGTGATCATCATGGCCGGATACCGCATCGGCCCTTTCGATGTCGAAAGCGTGCTCGTGCAGCACGAACGGGTGCTGGAAGCAGCAGTCATCGGCGTCCCCGACACCCTGCGCGGCGAGGTGCTGGAGGCGTACGTCGTGCTGCGTCCCGGAACACCGCCCGGCGAGGACCTGGTGACGGAACTCCAGCAACTCGTGAAGCGGAGGTTCGCCGCCCACGCCTACCCGCGAGCGGTGCACTTCACCGACCAACTGCCCAAGACGCCCAGCGGGAAGATCCAGCGCTTCCTGCTGCGCCGACAGCGCGCGCAGACAACCGGTCGACCGCTGCCCGATCCGACCCGAAAGGCGAACTCATGACGGCGCGCGTGTCCCGCCTGCTGCCCGGCGAGGAGGCGGCCGAACTGCTCGACCTGACCCGGGAGATCGCCGACGGCGCCCTCGCGCCCCGGGCCCCCGCCGACGAGGCCGCCGAGCGCTTCCCGCGCGACGTCTTCGGCACACTCGGCCGGGCCGGGCTCCTCAGCCTTCCCCACCCGAGGAGTACGGGGGCGGCGGCCGGCCCTGCGAGGTCCGCCTCCAGGTCGTCGAGGAGTTCTCGGCCCGCTGGGCGGGCGTGGGAGTCGGACTGAGCGTGCACACCTCTGTCCTGCTTCGCCCTGGCCGAGTACGGCACCGACGAACAGCGCCGGAACTGGCTGCCCGGCATGCTCGACGGTGAACTGCTCGGCGCCCACTGCCTGTCGGAGCCGCTGCCGGCTCCGACCGGGCCGCGATGCGCATTGCGCAGCCGTGCCGGTCGTCAAGCTCGGACCCCCGGACCGAATTCCGACCCCGTCCCGATCCGGGAGCCTGCATCGCGTCCGCACCGAGCACCGTCTCCCGCTCAGCCGCGTCAGCGGCCTCAGCCGTCGTGTGGAGCGCCGATGAGGACGAAAGCCATCGTGACCGGGCGGTCACTGCGGTTGCGCCAGGCATGGCGGGTGCCGTTCTGGATCACGATGTCCCCCGTCGAGAGCGGGGTGCAGTGGCCGTCGTCGAGTTCGAGGACGATCTCGCCCTGCAGCACGATGGCGTAGTCCACGGTCGGAGTCGTGTGCATGCCGTCGGGCTCGATGAGCTCCGCGATGCCGGGCGAGTCGGCCCGCTGCTCGCGGTCGAAGGCGACGGGGTCGAACGCCGGGTCGGCCATCGCGGTGTCCGGCGGGAAGGTCAGCACGATGAACCGGGTGCCGCCGGGAGCCGGGAGCAGGTTCGTGACCTTCGGCGTGAGGTCCTCTCCGGTTCGGCTGACCGGTTCCCCGGGGTCGGTGGCCCACGGCAGGCGGGACACCCAGCCCGGCAGGCTGGTGAACTCGCGGCTGCGCGGGACGGGGCCGTCGCTGACGACGACCGATCTTCCGTCCTCGTCATGGCCGGTGACGACTCTGCGCATGTGTCTCTCCTCGGTCGGTTCCGCCGGACGCGTCCAACAGGTCGGTCAGTCGGACCGGTCGCCGCCGGCGCCGGTCGGGGTCTCGATCGCCGTTGCCCAGGCGTCCAGGACGCCGGCCACCGTGGGTGCGGGCGCCCGCAGCAGGGCCGAGGCCACCGTGCGTACGAACAACTGGTGCCGGTCGTCCGTCAGATACTCGACCGGGGACTTGCCGTCCACGCGCGCGAGCAGCAGCGCCGGAAGCAGGGACGCGGCCCGTGCCTCGATGTCGGGTCGGGGCTCCCAGTCGACGCACCGGGCGTATGCCTCGGCCAACGCACGGGCGGAGTGCAGGAGTTCGGCACGGCGACCGGGCACCACCAGGCTTTTGAGGAGCAGGTGGTTGACGCAGAAGGCGAGGTCGAAGGCCGGGTCTCCGTACCAGGCGCACTCCGCGTCCAGGAGGACGGGACCCGACGGGCCGACGAGGATGTTCTTCGGGCTGACGTCGCCGTGGACCAGGGCCAGGTGTGTGGCGGCCGTGCGCTCGGAGAGGCTGTGGAGAATGTCGCTCAGGGCAGGGTGGGCTGTCGCGGTGGCGAGCAGGTAGGGCTCGATGCGCAGCGCGTGGAAGTTGTCGTCGGTGGCGAACTGGGCGGCGAGGGCGGGGTCGCCCGCGCTCGCCGCGTGCAGGGCGCCGAGCGTCTCTCCGACGGCCTTCGCGGTCGCCACGTGCACCTCGCCGGCCAGCAGTCGGGCCTTCCACATCGGGTACTGCTCGGGAGGCAGGAACGCCATCGCGAAGAGTCCGGCCTCGGGGTCGTGGGCGAGCAGCTCCGGCACGCTGTCCGGCCTGCGCCGGGACGCGAACCGCATCCACGCCCATTCGTAGGCGTTGCGCGACACCGGCGCCTGCCAGTCGGCCGCGACCCGCAGTCGGGCCAGGGCCCGCTTGACGCAGAGGGAGCGCCCCGGCAGGTCCACCCGCCACAGGTCCGAGGAGACGCCGCCGGCCAGCGGCGTCCAGCGTGCGGCTTCGCCCGGCCCGGCGAGAGCGTGGGCGACCAGGAAATCGGCCAGCACGGGGTCCGGGCTGGTCGGCGCGGAGGTCGGGCTCATCCCTGATCACCCGGCCCGGCGGTCAGGTCGCGGGGGTTGTTGCGGGGGTGGGCCGGCGCCTCGCCCGCCAGGATCCGTACGACTTCCTCGGCGGCGCGGCGGCGCAGTTCCGTGACCGAGACGTCGGAAGAGAAGGCGACGTGCGGGGTGACCAGCGCGCCCGGCTGGTCCAGCAGCGAGGCGGGGACGTGCGGTTCGGACTCCAGTACGTCGAAGGCGGCCGAGCCGAGGTGCCCGCTGTCGAGTGCCTTGACGACCGCGTCGGTGTCCACCAGGCCGCCTCGGCTGACGTTGACCAGCAGACCGCCCTGTTTCATCAGCGCCAGCTGCTCCGCGCCGATGATGTGGTGGGTGTCGGGTGTGAGCGGCATGTGGAGGATCACGACGTCGCTGCTGACCAGCAGTTCCTCCAGGCCGGTCATCTCGACCCCGGGGGCGTCCTTCGGAGGGAAGGGGTCGTGGGCCAGGATCCGGCAGCCGAACGCGCCCAGCTTCCGCGCGGTGGCCCGTCCCATGCGGCCGTAGCCGACGATGCCGCAGGTCAGCGTCGACAGGCGCCGCAGCCGAGCGCTCGCGGGGTCCCAGCGGCCGGCTCGGACCTCGCGGTCGAACACCGCCAGACCCCGCGTCCAGGCGAGCACCATGCCGAGGGCGTGGTCGGAGACTTCCTCGACGCAGTAGTCCGGGACGTTGGTGACCCACGCCCCACGCTCGGTGGCAGCGTCCACGGCGATGTTGTCGAGGCCGACGCCGAGTCTGGCCACGATCCGCAATTCCGGCGAGGCGCCGATCGCGGTGGCGGAGACGGGCGCCCAGCAGGTGAGGATCCCGGCGGGCCGATGCTCGGCGACCAGCGCCTCGATGGCCTCGGCGGAGGCAGGCTCGGCGGGGCCGGTCACCAGGGTGTGACCCGCCCCCTCGATGACCGATCGCTCGACGGAGTCGTCGGGCCAGGCGTAGTCGGTGAGCAGCACGGTGCCCAGACGGCTCGGTGAAGTCATGGCAGGTCGTCCTCGCAGAATTCGTACGGCCGCGGCGGGCGTCGGGCGTCAGGCCCGGCGCGCCCGGTGAGCGGTGTGATCGCCGCCGGGAGGCCGACAGCCTGTCCGACGGGACTGCCGGCCACCACGGGTGGAGGGGAGAGGGGATCGAGTCGCTGAACTCGGTTCGGTGTCGGCGCTCGCCGACTTGTGGTCGGTCCGGGCGCCGCGGTACGTCCCTGGAACGGGTCACGAGAGGCCGGGGCGCGTCGCATCACTGTGTCATAGCCACGCGATGCTAACGATAGCACCAGAGGTCTGCGGCACGTCAAGGTTGCGGCATGCACTCCTGGGAGGACGTGCCCCGGCGGGCTGTTGCCGCAACACCGGAACGCGATTTCTCTGCCGAAATCGAATACCGGCCGAGAAATTCCTTCCCTCACGTCTTGACGCGCCGTGGACTTGGCTCCATGGTTTCTGCCAACGCCGACCGTGTGACCGCCAAGTGTCCACACGATGTCCGGCTGTCGAAGACGCCATAGCCACGGACGTCCCCGACGGGCGAATGACGGGCTGAATTCCGCAGACGGTGTCCGACCGCGCGGCAGCCCACAGCCCCCATCCACCGGCCGTCGGCAGCATTTTGCCGCCGACGGCACGAGTCCGTGTTCAGCTCACCGCTTCTCGTCACCGCCCGTGCGCGCACCGTACCGGTGGTGGATCCGCCGCGGCACGCCGCAGCCCATTCCCTCTCAGGAGCCGCTATGACTCACGCAGCGCAAGTCGACACCAGTGCAGTGCCCGTCGGCGACGTACGGGAAAGCAGCCGTCCCCCCATTTCCCGCGTCATGATCGGGGTCGGCTTCCTTCTGGTGGTCCTCTCCTACATGGTCAACGCGATGGACCGCCAAGTCTTCCCCCCACTGCTGCCCGACATCCGCCAGGAGTACGGGTTCTCCCTGGAGCAGGGCGGGCTGCTGGCGACGAACTTCACTCTCGGCATGGCCCTGGCCGGCCTGCCCGCCGGCTACCTGCTCGACCGCTTCCGCCGCAAGACCGTGCTGCTGGTCAGCATCGTGATCTACTCCCTGGGCACGATGGCCACACCACTGGCGACCGGCTTCGCCGACATGACCCTGTACCGGGTCGTCTCCGGCTTCGGTGAGGGCATGCAGTCCGCCGCCATCTTCGCGGCGATAGGCGCCTTCTTCGCCCACCGTCGCGGCCTCGCCTTCGGCATCATCGGCGTGGGCTACTCCTGCGGCGTGTTCATCGCCCCGCTCATCGGCGTCGGACTGACGAACTCCCACGGCACCTGGCACTCGCCCTTCTACCTCTTCGGCGCGGCCGGCCTGCTGATCGCCGCCGCCGCCCTGTTCCTCGTGAAAGCCGGCCTGACCGAGCACTCCGTGGAGAAGACCGTCTCGACCAGGACCTACGAGTACATGCCGGACTCCCCCTACAACCGCAACACCATCGCGCTGATCGTCCACTCGATCGTCAGCGGTGTGGCCATCTACGGGTTCCTCGGCCTCTACCCGACGTATCTCATCACCTCGCTGCACTACACCCCCGAGCAGGCCGCGCTGGCCATGAGCCTCCTCGGCTTCGGGGGCATGACGGCTCTCTTCGGCGGCTGGCTCGGTGACCGAGTCGACCAGCGCACCCTGCTGATCGTGAGCCTGCTGGCCGTCTCCGCCGTCAGCGTGTGCATCTACACGACGCAGGCCGGAGTCGGTCTGCAGTGCGGGTTCGCCTTCCTCATGGGGGCCTTCGGCCTCGGCTTCATCTATCCGAACACCAACAGCGCGATGCAGCGGGCCGTGCGTCCGTCGCAGATCGGCCGCGCCTCCGGCCTCTTCGTCACCAGCTACTACGGAACGGCTGCCTTCTCGGGCCTGCTCTTCGCCGCCCTGGTGGACTCCTTCGGTTGGAAGCAGGCCGGGTTGCTGCAGGTCGCGGTCCTGCCCCTGGTGGGCGTCGCCGCCCTGACCTTCGTCCGCACCTCGCGGTTCAACAACGCGGTCCACTAGCGGGCCGGCCCATCCGGGATCCGGAGAAGGCCCGTGTCGC